>NZ_JBQSWC010000012.1:0-97323 GCF_052376775.1 Halomonas sp. AOP43-A1-21
CTGCGTCTGCGTCTGCGTCTGCGTCTGCGTCTGCGTCTGCGTCTGCGTCTGCGTCTGCGTCTGCATCAGTATCGTCAATGTCGGCAGCTAAGGCAGCACCGTCTAACTCAAAGAACTCAGCGGCGCCTAAGCTGCCTGCTGTTTCGAAACCTAGAGGGTCGGTTTCTTCGGCAACGCGTGCAACGCGCACGAAGTCGTGGCTGCCGCCGCCGCCCCCGCCGGCGCCACCAGCGGCCGTCGCGTCAAGTAGTTCAAGCAGGTCGCCGTCTTCATCCAGGGCGGCCAAGAGAGCCTCAAGGTCTTCATCTAGAACACTGGCTTCATCAGTAGCAACGATCTGTTCGTTATCAAGCTCTGGCGTCACGACGACTTCTTGTCCGCCTTCCACCAGGTTGATACCCGTACTGTCGGCAAAATCTAGCTCGACCCGGCCATCGCTTGAGGTAATAAGTGTTTCACCTTCTTGCAACACGTCGCCAATGCTCAGCTCGCGAAGATTGCCCGCCTCATCACGTGCCCAAGCTTGTCCGGTAATCGAGATAATAGTTGCCGCGGCCATATGTTACTCCTGGATAAACAGAGAGGCCGTCTTGACTAGCGCTGCATGAAGGCGTGCTAGATAAAGGAACGGCATATGAACGCATAATAGGGATAAGGACTAGTAAAAAATACTGTACCGTTGGACAGAATATAAATTAAATCGTATCAGGCAGGTCATTGATTAGCAGGAGAAGGGCCAGGCTGTGCTTAGTGCTTTAATACGTACAGAAATGCGTATAGAACGTCATAAAGCACAGCCTTTTTTACATTAAGAGTTAACGCGATAATCGTTGTTCGCAAGTTTCAAAATGAGTTGCAAGCGATCACGTACGCCAAGCTTTTTAAAGATGGCACTCAGGTGAGCTTTGACCGTCCGTTCAGTAATGTCCAGTTGCCGAGCGACTTCCTTGTTGGCAGCGCCAGACGTTACGGCAATCGCAACACTCTGCTCACGTTCAGTGAGAAGGCTCAGGCACTCAGCGGCAGGCCGCGCATTTTGCTCTGTTCGCTGCTGTAGCGCTTTAAAAGACCCGCCTAATACTTTAGAAAGCAGCTCCTGTCCTACCCATACGCCTTGGTTCGCTACCACCAGAGCCACTTGCTTTAATACGTCGACTGCCGCAAGCGTATGCACATAGCCTCTTGCCCCCTGATCCAGTGCCTTTAGCGCTTCACGATCATTAGGCATATAACTTAAAATAACCACCGTGACATTGGCAGCAACCAAGCGCCGGGCCAACGCTGGCCAAGTCTCTACAGTGGTTACCAGCCAAATAAGATCGCCCGGTTTTATCTGGCTCTCAATATTGTGCTCTTGTGCTGACTGCGCATCCGGAAATGCTGCCTCCCAACGCGATTTTAGGTCGCCATTTGTTGTCACAAACCAATTTGTCATTAGCGTTCCCCCATTGAATCACGCCACGCCCTTAATACAGGCTTAAGCATAAACTGCATTACCGTTCTTTTTCCGGTCACGATATCGACTTGTGCTGTCATACCTGGAATAACCTGAAGCCGATCAGCAACGCTTTCATTTTCTAAGCTGCGTACCCGAACAAGATAAAAGGTGTTGTTATCATCATCGGTGATGGTATCTGCGCTTATCAGCTCCAGCTCAGCCTGTAAGCCGCCATAAATGGCGTAATCGTAAGCCGTTAACTTGATAGTAGCTGGCTGTCCGGGATGCAAAAACGCGATATCTTGAGGTGCAATTCTAGCCTCTACCAATAGCTGGTCGTCACTTGGCACAATCTCAACAACTTCTTGGCCAGGCTGTGCCACACCACCAATAGTGTTGATATGAATACGCTGAACCACGCCATCAACCGGCGAGCGTATTTCAGTTAACCTTACCCGGTCTTGCAGCCCTGTTCCTGATTGCTGCAACGCATTCAGATCACCTATCGCTTGGGCAAGATCGTTACGCCACTCGCTTCTGCGCTCTGCGCTTAGCTCGCGTAGCTGTGTCTCAGCTTCTTCTACGGCCGCGGTTAAACGAGCAACTGCTGCATCAGCTTGGTTCCGTTCGCCGGTCGCGGCAGACACCTGACGCTGCAGGCGAAGGATTTCAACTTCAGAAACAGCGCCTGACGCTAGCAAAGGGCGCGTCAGATTAAGCTCCTGGCTTGCCATATTGACTTCTCGCTGCGCGGTATCACGACGCGCCACCGCTTCACGCAGCTCTTCTTCGCGTTGGCGAATACGATCACCAAGGACGTTGCCCTGTTCGCGCAGCTCCTCACGCCGGCTTTCGTAGGCCTCTCGCTCCTGCATGACAATATCCGGTACTTCCTGGCGCAACTCTTCCGAAGGTTCGAACGGTGTATCAGTAGCCAGCGCACGTAGCCGTTCAGCACGCGCCTGTAGAGCAAAACGTTGCGCGCGATTCTCACGAAAATCAGAAACAAACCGGGTCGGGTCGATTTGCATCAACACTTCGCCCGCACTCACCATTTGCCCTTCTCTCACCATAATTTGTTCAACGACACCGCCATCAAACGATTGAACACGCTGTAATTGACTAGCCGGTATAACGCGGCCCGCGCCACGCGTTACTTCATCTATAGAGGCGAAGTAGGCCCATACCAACAGTGCGATAAGGGTAAACAAGACGGTGTAGAGAAAAAGCCGCGCACGAATGGGCTCTTGCTGCATACGCGCCCAATCCGTATCACTGGCCCAGTCGCGATTCAAATGCGCTGAGGTGACGCGCTTGGCAAACAGTCGGTCCATAAAAGGACGAAACGGCTTTTGGCCTTTTTCAGAAAACCGACCAATCGCATCGAAGCCCTTCTGCTCTGCCGTTGAGGAGGATTTTTTTGCCATTACGATGCCCTCCCGATCTGACCATTTCGCAGCGCCTCGACCACGGTATCGCGAGGACCGTCAGCCACAACTTTGCCAGCATCCATAACGATAATACGATCCACGAGTGAAAGCAGCGATGTACGGTGAGTAACCACTAATACCGTTTTACCTTCAGCCACTTTGGTGAGGTTGGCTTTAAACGCCTCTTCACTAGCGTTATCCATTGAACTAGTGGGCTCATCCAGCAGCAATATGGAAGGGTCTTGGACCAGGGCACGGGCAATGGCCACCGACTGTTTTTGGCCACCGGAAAGCGCTTGACCACGCTCCCCCACCTGCAAATCAATGCCGCTCGGATGCCCATTCACTAATGATTCAAGCCCGGCTATCTGCAGCGCACGCAGCAACTCGTCATCATCAATACGATCACTCCCCCCGCCAGCTACAATATTGTCGCGCAGCGAGCCGGCAAAAAGACTGACATCCTGAGGCACATAGCCGATATGGCTGCGAAGCTGTAGAGGATCCAGCTGACGGATATCGACGCCATCCAGCAAAATAGATCCAGAGGTAGGTTGATAAAAACCAAGTATCAGTTTATTGAGCGACGACTTACCGCAACCAATGCGCCCCAACAAGGCAATTTTTTCTCCGGCCTTGATTGAAATAGAGACATCACGCAGTGCATCACGCTCTTCATCCGGGTAGCGCAAGGTAACTTTGTCCAGACGAATACTGCCGGCCACGCTTGGTTTTTCAACGTAGGCTTTTCCCTCATGGCGCTCAACACGCTTATCCATCACCTTGTTCAATGACTCAAGCGCCGTAGAAGATTGATGATACTGGGCAAGTAAAGCGGCAGCCTGACTGATGGGCGCCATAGCTCGCGACGAGAGCATATAGGCTGCAATCAATCCACCTTGGGTCAAATTACCTTCAATAATTTGATAGACCCCAACAATAATCACACAGACAGCCACGCTGTTCTGTGCCCACTGCGCCACGCTTGAAACAGAGGTACTCACGTGTTTTAACTGCGCACCGGTGCGCGATAAGAAGGCCGACGCTTTTTCCCAGTGGCGTTGAATACGGCTTTCGGCACGCAACGCTTTTACTGTTTCTAACTGTGAAATGGATTCGACCAGCAACGCATTGCGCCTGGCGCCTACCTCCCATGTCGTCTGAGAAAGCTCATGTAACTTACCCTGGGCGGCAAGCGCGTAGAGCAGCACAAATATGATTCCGGCCAGTACAGGAAGTACCAACCAAGGGTTGATCAAAGCAATAATGGCGGCAAATAGCAGCACGAAGGGCAAATCGACAATGCCTAAAACCGTTGCCGAGCCGATAAACGCACGCACCGATTCAAACGATTGCAAGGTAGAGGTAAACGAGCCGGTGGATGCAGGCCGCTCTTCCAGCCGCATGCCGAGCGACTTGGCCATAATAGAGGACGACAGCTTTACGTCGGCCCGGCTTGCCGCCAAATCAACAAAACCCGAGCGCATAAGCCTTAGCGCCAAATCAAAGCATAAAACAATAAAAACGCCGATCGCCAACACCCAAAGTGTTTCGGTAGCCTGATTGGGAACGACCCGATCATATACATTGAGTACAAACAGCGGCATTGCCAGGGCAAACAGGTTAACCGCTACCGAGCCGAGTACGATATCTCGATAGAGACGCCGATTCTCGCGAATAACCCCCCAAAACCAGTGTTGATCACGCTGTTTTTTTACGCCCGGTTCTGAGACGTTGTCTGATCTGAACTTGGGGCGCACGTAGATGGCTTCACCGCTATATCCTGCGTACAGCTCACCAAGCGGCATCTCGATAGCCGCTTCTGAAAGCTCGGGAAAAATCACCTGAGCTTTCTGACCCTTCAGGTCCAGCGCCAGCAGCACGCAGGCACGACCAGGTTCCAGCAACAAAACAGCGGGCAACAACGCAGGGTTAAGCGCTGACAACTTACTTTTTACAATACGTGCCGTAAGCCCCGCCCGTGAAGCCGCTCGCCCAAAGACAGAAGGAATTAGCTTCCCTTCTTCTAAAGGCAAGCCTGCGATCAAAGCTTCTGAAGAAACTTCATGCTGATGAAACGTAGCAATGGCTTTAAGGCACTCTAAAAGCTCATCATTAACTTTTGGCCTACCACGTTGCAGGGGGGCGGAAGTTTCCAGCTTGCTTTGTGTCACAAAGACCTCGTTACTTTAAGCAGTTGCGTACGTTAAGAAATGCCATCCATGAATATAAGCCTTTCACATGAATCCTATCGTTCAGAGGTGGCCTGATCCAACCCCCTAGCCTTAACAGAGGGCTGGTCCAGTCATGCGTACTCAAAACTGCTTAACCGGCAGTAAAGTCCTGCAATGTAAAGCCCTGTGGGCCTTCAGTGGCACATACTTGGCCAGGGTTTAATGAAGGGTCCTCATAGCCCAGGTCAGCCAAACTTGGAATATCATCACGCACTACTTCCAAGGTCTGCATCAACTGGCCCATCGCAGCGAGCGTACGTGCTTCGGCTAGCGTGCGATCAAACTCAGCATTGGCGTAAGCCCGGCTAGCTTCAAAGTACTCGTTTTCGCTATCCAGAACGTCTAGCAACGTACGCTGCCCAATATCAAACTGCTGTTGATAAGCACCACGCACCCGGTCAATAGATTGACGGTGATCGTTTAAGTAATTGAGCTGCTCCGTTAACCGCTGGGTATCGTTATAAGCAATCTGGGTGGTTTGGCGCACATTCGTACACGCCGTTTCACGCTGATTAACAGCCTCTTCAATACGCGTTGCTGCTGCATCAAACGCAGCTCGGTCACTGCCGCCACGGTAGATGTTCATACTGGCAACCAGTTGAATACTATGCTCGTCGCTACGTCCAGTTAGTGAGTTGTCCTGATTATTGGTGCCTGTACGCCCTTGAATATCCAGACGCGGCATAAACGCTGCCCGAGAGCCATTTTGCTCAGCGCGCTGCACCTCAATGTTTTCCATTGCGGCATAAAAATCAGGGTTACCCTGGAAAGCCATTTCAACGGCTGCATTGACATTGCTTGGCAGCTGCTCTGTGAGCGACGGCGCAGGCAGCATGTTCTGGGCTGGTAGCGTGCCGACAATCCGCTGATACCGGGCGGTCACATCGTGAAGGTTAGAGGCTTCTGACATCAGGTTCGACTCAGCTAACGCCAAACGGCCGCTAATTTGCTCTAAATCCACTCCCCTGCCCGCACCGGCAAGAGCGCGCTCTTCAATTTGAGAGAAAACCCGCTGGTGCTGACGGTAGTTATCCTGCGCCAAGCGAACGAGCTCGCGGTAACGCAATACATCCAAGTACGTGCGAAATGCTTCTAATGCTATATTTTCGCTGGTGCCCAGTAATTCAAAGTAAGCGATAAGACGGGTATGCCCCAGACGCTCAACTTCGCTACGCGTCGCAAAACCGTCAAACACCACTTGCGTTAGGGTTAGTTCGGCAAAATCACTGTTATAGCTGCCCTGACCGTCATTTTGCTGGTCCTGGAGGCCTACACCTGCTCTTACATCAATCGTTGGCAGATAGTTACCTTGAGCGGCCCTAACATCACTACCTGATGCGTTAAAGTTAGCCCAGGCAGCGTTAACTTCAGGATTGGATACGATGGTTTGCTGAATGGTGCTCGGCAGGTCTGTAGAGCCAGGCGTATAAAGGCTGGCAGGCAGCGATTGCGCCAAAGCCGAAAGCGGCATGCAGGCTAGAGTGGCAACTGTTAGCGGCTGAATAGCACTATGTAAGAAAATCTTCTTCAGTTTTACTTTCATATTACCTTTCATCAAGAGTGATCCCTATTGCGTAAAACGCTTATCAAGCAATGGAGTCGCCACTTTCACCACCCCGTTGCACTTTCATGGAGCCATACGCTTAGTAATCTCATTAAATACAAGACTAATATTTTATTTACTTCAATAGTTTATTAGAAATTGTGCTATTGAGACTAATGAAAATTACCTAGCAAGAAAGCGTATCAAACAAAAGTTACGCTAAATTTACAAGATGAAAACAAAAATAAACATTTTTTTATAGCGCAGCCGTTTCTGGTTTTCTCTGAAGTTGCTGCAGCGCCAATCCTAATAAAATGAAAAACAATCCCACAAAGGTAGAAGGCAGAAGCGGCTCATCAACGACTAGATAGAGCAGTAGCAACGAAACCGGCGGGGAAAGAAAAATGAGCGTTGAGACTTTAGCCGTGCGCGAGACCTTGTGAACCGCCATCTGCCATAAGACGAACGCGATCCCCATTTCAAACAGCCCAACATACACACCCGCCCCGACGGCTTTCCAGCCATGCCATTGAAAACCCGGCCCGATTAACAACAGCGCGGTCAAGATGGGCAGTCCTACAGTAAAGTTCTGCCACTGCCCCACTAATGGCGGCCGCTCGTCGCGTGCGTTGAGCAGCCAATAAAGCGCCCATAGAAGCGTGGAGCTTAATGCCAGTAACACGCCAAGCGGATCTTCAAACGACATATTGAATACCGCACCGCGTGTTGCAATCACCCAGACGCCTGCATAGGCCACTAAGCCTGCGACAATATCCATGCGCGTTAGCCGTTGCCCTAGAATAGGAACCGCTAAAAAGGCCATCGCTAGCGCCCACGTATAGTTAAGGGCCATGGCCTCTTGCCCAGGCAGACGGTCGTAAGCGGCAAACAGTACCAGATAGTAAGCGACGGGATTCATAACGCCTGCCCATAAGGCCGTTTTCCATCCGCTATTGAGCGCCTGCCTCATGGTGCCCTGTTTGAGTACCAAGCCTCCCATCAACAGCCAGGAAACCACCGCGGCAAGCCACATCAGCTCAAGTGGAGTCATCCAGCCAAGGCCGACTTTAAATGCTGTCGCTACCGTTGACCAAAGCCCAACAGCACCTAACCCATAGAGAATAGCTTGCCGATCCTGGCTCATCGGTCGATATGCCCCAAGTCGCGGCTCGGCTCGATCTGATCACGAACACGCTGCTTGAGCACTTTGCTATCGGGGAAGCCACCATCACGCTTGCGCTCCCACATCAACGTATCATCACACCAGATTTCAAAGGTGCCGCCGTGCGAAGGCGCAAGCGCTACCTCCTCCAAGCTTTCGCCAAAGGTAGAAAGTAACTCCTGGGCATACCAAGCGCTGCGTAAAAGCCACTGGCACTGCGTGCAGTAGCGAATTTTAATCCGTGACACGCTTAAGCTCCTTCTCAGTATAATGTGGTGGTTTCTTACTGCATTTTGTCACCCTAGGGTAGTAACCGCCAAGGAACAGCAATGGCTGAACGCAATATTTCTCAAACGCGTCTTTTTGAAAGGCTGACAGGTGATGAAGATAACCGCCTGTGTGACGACATCCCAGAGCAAGCCTGCTCTGAGCAGCCGCACAACTTTTTCCTGCATTTATGGGCATCGCTGGGTAATAAGCTTGCCGATGAGCTCTCAAGCGCTCGTTTAGTTCTCCCCTGGCTAATGGGGATCATTGGCGCTCCGATATGGATGGTGGGTCTACTGGTACCTATCCGTGAATCTGGCGCCCTGCTGCCTCAGGTCTTTGTAGCAGGCTTTATTCGCCTAAAACCCAAGCGAAAAGGCGTATGGGTGGCGGGCGCGGTACTTCAGGCATTGGCCGCGTTAATACTTGCCGTGCTCGCCCTTACCGGTCGGGGTAGTCTAGGCGGCGCTGGCGTTTTAATTGTTTTAATACTGCTGTCATTAGCGCGCGGCCTTTCTTCTATCGCCAGTAAAGATGTTATGGGCAAAACCATTGCCAAACGCCGTCGCGGTACGCTGATGGGATGGAGTGGAAGCGTGGCAGGCGGCGCCACGCTGGCAGCGGGCGGCGTACTTATGCTGCTGGGTGATCGTCCCGGAAATACTGCCCTGGCGGTTTTGTTAAGTGTGGCGGCACTTAGCTGGTTATTGAATGCTTTTTGTGCGGCGCGAATTAAAGAAGTACCCGGCGCGGTTGATGGTGGAGAAAATGCCTGGGGTAGCGTTAAGCTTGGCTTATCGCTGTTAAAAAAAGACCGTACGTTTCTGCACTTCAACGTGGCCAGAGCCCTCCTGCTTTCCAGTGCATTAGCCCTGCCCTACATTGCCCTACTTGGCCAGCAGCAAAGCGGCTCTGAACTCAGTGGGCTAGGCCTGCTGGTAGTGGTTTCAGGGCTTGCCGGGATGGTCGCAAGCCCCATCTGGGGAAAACTGGCCGACCAATCCAGCCGTCGCGTTATGCGCAACGCCGCTATTGGCACGGTTGCCTGCTGCTTGCTCGGTGCAAGCTTTGCTTGGCTACCCGGCACTTGGACCCAAAGCGTTTGGCCGTATGCCGTGGTTTATGCACTGCTGGTCATCGTTCACCATGGCGTCCGTTTGGGACGTAAAACGTATATTGTGGATATGGCGAGCCAAGATGATCGTGCACTTTACGTTGCGCTTTCCAACACGCTGACAGGCGTATTAATGCTGCTGGTAGGTGGCGTTATCGGCGGCTTGGCGCAGTGGCTGGGCAGCGCAGCATTACTTTTGCTGCTAGCCTTAACCGCAGTTGGCGCGATACTCAGCGCACAGAAATTACCCGAGGTCGAACAACAATCATGATTGCAATGAACCGCAACGCTCGCCATCATGGCAAGCGTATGGCAGCGATATGCGGATAGTTTGCTATTCTAGAATAGATAAGTGATTTGAAATGCCGCTTAGCTCCTGCGCTGATACACAGCGCCATGGCTACGGAAGAACCGAAGCAGCAACAGGAATCCCTTGATGAAACGATCTCCCCTGATCAGCCCCGAATTACTTGAACGTATTATTGATGCTTCCCAGGACGGCATTGTTGTTGCCGAGCAGGAAGGCGATGAAAATATCCTCATTTATGTCAACAAAGGGTTTGAGCGCTTGACGGGTTATAGCGCCGACGAAATTCTGTACCGCGACTGTCGTTTTCTACAAAACGATGACCGTGACCAAGAGGCGCTTAACGTTATTCGTGATGCGTTAAAGAATCTGCAGCCTTGTCGTGAAGTTCTGCGTAACTACCGCAAAGATGGCTCGATGTTCTGGAATGAACTCTCCATGACGCCCGTATTCGATGAGGCCGATCACCTCATGTATTTTATTGGCGTACAAAAAGATGTCACTGAACGCGTTGAAGCCCAGCTTGCGTTAGCGAAATTACAAGACAATCAAACCACCCCTAGCAAAGCACACGCATAATAAAATCCGGACTAATACTTGACCTTCACCCCAAGTGGCGTTATATAGCGGCTAGGCGCTATTTTAGCGTTTGGCGCTTCTCTTAAAAGAAGCCGTTGTGATGCCGGTTCGCCGGCTTGGGTTGGAGGGCATACCATGAGCCGTGACCCCTTAAATCGTGAAAATTTTTCAGCGGAAGGTCATGAAGCTGAAGAGTTCGATAATCTTGATGCTGTGAATGACGAACACTACGGCAAGCACAAGCCTAGCAAGGCTGATTCGCTACGCGCTCGCCGTCAGGTAGAAGCCTGGCTTGAAGAACGTCGCCTGCAGCGTGCCATAGAAGATGACTGGGACGCTTAAGCCAAGGCAGCGCTTAATGCTTAGAGAGCCTGATTTTAAAAGCTATCAGCGCCTTGCTTTCCCAAGCACCAGATTCGCAATACCGTTTTTAACAGCACAGCGCTATGTCATTCCCGGCGCTTTCTGGCCTTTCCAAGCGTAGGGCACTATCATTTGAGCCCTACTCAGCACTTTGCTGTCGTTTTCATCAACCTAATGGATTTCCATGGCGCAATACGTATTCACCATGAATCGGGTTGGCAAAGTCGTGCCGCCCAAGAAACAAATTCTCAAGGATATATCGCTGTCGTTTTTCCCGGGTGCCAAAATTGGCGTGCTGGGCCTGAACGGTTCTGGTAAATCCACGCTGCTGCGCATTATGGCCGGTGTCGATAAAGAGTTTGAAGGTGAAGCTCGTCCGATGCCGGGTATCAATGTAGGTTACCTTCCTCAGGAGCCGCAGCTCGACGATGAGAAGAACGTCCGCGATACGGTTGAGGAAGCGCTCGGTGCCATTAAAGAGGCACAAGAGAAGCTAGATGCCGTGTACGCAGCCTACGCTGAACCTGATGCCGACTTCGATGCCCTGGCAAGCGAGCAGGCACGCCTTGAAAACATGATCGAAGCAGCCGACGCGCACAACCTTGAGCGTAAGCTTGACGTTGCCGCAGAAGCGCTGCGCTTACCGCCCTGGGACGCTAAAGTCGGCAACCTATCAGGTGGTGAGCGCCGCCGCGTTGCCCTGTGCCGCCTGCTGCTTTCAAGCCCGGACATGCTGCTGCTCGATGAGCCAACCAACCACCTGGACGCCGAATCAGTTGCCTGGCTGGAGCGCTTCCTCCATGACTATAACGGTACCGTAGTGGCGATCACCCACGACCGTTATTTCCTGGATAACGTTGCCGGCTGGATTCTGGAACTTGACCGCGGCCAGGGCATTCCGTTTGAGGGTAACTACTCTCAGTGGCTGGAGCAGAAAGAGCACCGTCTGACTCAGGAAGCCAAGCAGGAAGCCTCGCGTCAAAAAGCCATCAAGCAAGAGCTCGAGTGGGTTCGCAGTAACGCGAAAGGTCGTCAGGCAAAAAGCAAAGCGCGCCTTAATCGCTTTGAAGAAATGCAGTCGGGCGACTTCCAGAAGCGTAACGAAACCAACGAGATTTATATTCCGCCTGGCCCGCGCCTGGGTGACAAGGTCATCGAATTTCATAACGTTACCAAGCGCTTCGATGACAAGCTGCTTTACCAGGATCTATCGTTCACCATTCCCCAGGGCGCGATCGTAGGCATTGTTGGGGGTAACGGTGCGGGTAAATCCACCCTCTTCAAGCTGGTAACGGGCCAAGAGCAGCCGGACGCGGGTGAAGTGGTCATCGGGGAAACCGTTGATATTGCTTATGTCGAGCAGCTTCGCGATGCGCTGGATGACAAGCAGACTGTTTGGCAGGCGGTATCTGGCGAGCAGGATATCCTCAACATCAATGGTTACGAAGTCTCTTCGCGCGCCTACGTTGGTCGTTTCAACTTTAAGGGTAACGACCAGCAAAAGCGCCTGGATGAACTTTCAGGCGGTGAACGTGGACGTTTGCAGCTTGCCCAAACCCTCAAACAGGGCGCCAACGTGCTGCTGCTGGATGAGCCCTCAAACGACCTGGATATCGAAACGCTACGCGCACTGGAAGAAGCCCTGCTGGCATTCCCAGGCTGCGCCATGGTGATTTCTCACGATCGCTGGTTCTTAGATCGTATTGCTACGCATATTCTGGCTTTTGAAGGTGACTCAGAAGTCGTCTTCTTCGACGGTAATTACACCGATTATGAAGAAGATCATAAAAAGCGGGTAGGTAACGACACGCCCAAGCGCATGAAGTATAAGCGTATCGATGCGTAATACGCTTTAGCGCCTGCCAGTATGCAAAAAGCCCCATAATGGGGCTTTTTGTTCATCTGGTTTTGGCTGAATCAATACGTTAGCGACGGCGTCCGGTAAATAACGACACTACGAACAGAATTAAAAACAGAACAAATAAAATTTGCGCGATGGTTGACGCAACACCTGCAATACCCGAAAAACCGAGCACACCTGCGATAATCGCAATAATCAAAAAAAGCATCGCATTGCCTAGCATCGTCTCTCTCCTTTTCCTTGGTGACGCTTTTCCACTTAAAAGCGTACGTTACCTTACGTACGACCTGCTTTGACAAAATTAAGCTTTGGCGATAATCCGCTATTCGTCAAGAAATTAACAATACGTTTATCGTTGCGCTTACGTACGTTTTTAGTACTTACGCCCACCTCAAAACATGACGCTTTTAAAACTATGTTTTTAAAACATGGTTTTAAAACATTGTTTTAAAAATAGTAAGCGCCTTTGGTCAACCCTTGAGCCACAAAACGCATACCCCATTTAATCGGCGCGGGAAAACGTAAGCCGCCCGCCTCAATGGCCTGATGCGCATGGTGTGCCTCATCGGTGGCCATCTGGCGAAGTAATGCCTGGGAGCGCTGATCGCCCTCGATCAACCGGGCTTGCTGCAGCTCAAAGTGCTTACCAGCCACCTCTTGGGTCGCCGCCACCATTCCTAGGCTAAGGCGGTCGCTGGTCACGCCGGATAGAGCGCCTGCTGCGTAGGCTGATGCATAGAAAAGCGGAGTGAAGTGGCTTGTCCGGCTGTTTAGCTGCATCAGACGCTCTTCACACCACGCCAAATGATCAAACGCTTCAGCCGCGGACTGCTCCATTTGCAGACGCGAGTGAGGCAGCGCCGCAGTGGCGCTCTGTCCTTGGTAGAGGCCTTGATTAAACACGCTGATCAAGTGGTTGGTGCGCATTAACCCAGCGGTGTGGCGGCGCTCATGTGTGTCAAACGCGAGATCCTCTACCTTGCCAACCGGGTGATTACGCTGCGACTTGGCGGCGTTAGGGATCAGCGAGCGTAGCGCAGTATCGAACTGATGAATAACGTAATCAGACCGACTAAGTTGACGCTTCATGGCTTACTCCGCTTATCGACAAAAAGGGAAGTCAAATAAACAATGGCGGTTTAGCCTGCAGGCCAGGTGAATTGACGCCCACCGAGCAGGTGCATATGGATATGGTAGACCGTCTGCCCGCCCTTTTCGTTGCAATTCATCACCACACGGTAGCCGTCATCGGCAAAGCCCTGCTGCTTGGCAAGCTGGGCGGCGGTGAACTGCAAACGTCCGATTAGCGCCAGGTCGTCTTCCTGAATATCGTTTAGGGTGGCAACGTGCTTTTTGGGAATAATCAGCTGGTGAGTGGGTGCCATGGGGCTAATGTCGTTAAAGGCGAGAACGTGATCGTCTTCATATACGATATCAGCTGGAATCTCACGATTGATAATTTTACAGAATAGACAATCCATACCCACTCCTTGTTATCGTTACGTCTGTCGCTCGGCATTTTGCCAAAACGGTTAGCGAAAGCGGCGCTGTGACAATAGATGGCGTACCAGCGGTGCTAAAATCAGCTCCATAGCCAATGACATTCGCGCTCCAGGCACCACCAGCGTATGAGGCCGAGTCATGAAGGCGTCCTTGATCATTGCCAGCAACCAGGGAAAATCCACCGTTGAAGGATCACGAAACCGAATCACCACGAAGGATTCAGCATCAGTCGGAATATCCTGTACTTCAAAGGGGTTTGAGGTGTCCACGGTAGGCACACGCTGAAAGTTGATATGCGTACGTGAAAACTGCGGCTGGATATAGCGCACGTAGTCATTCATTCGCCCCAGAATGGTATCGATAACCGCTTCTTGGGAATAACCACGCAGCTTGGTATCACGGTCGATTTTCTGAATCCACTCAAGATTCATGGTCGGCGCGACCCCAACCAGCAGATCCACATGACGGGCAATATCGTAATCTTCCGTTACCAGGCCGCCGTGCAAGCCTTCATAGAACAACAGGTCTGTACCACACGGCAGCGACTGCCATTCGGTAAACGTGCCGACCCGGTAACCCGCCTCAATTTTCTGCTTATCTTCTGCATGAATATAGTGTCGGAAGGTACCCGAACCATGTTCGCCATACTCAATAAAAAGACCTTCAAGGCGATCCAGCAGATTGGCTTCTACGGCGAAGTGGGAAAGCTCATCCTTACGCTCGGGCTCTTCACGAAACATGCGATGAAGGTCATCACGCGTGTAGCGGTGAAAGGCGTCGCCATCCACCACGGCGGCGTGCACGTCTTCGCGTAAAAACATGCGCTCAAAGCTTCGCCTGACGGTCGTGGTGCCTGCCCCTGACGAGCCCGTCACGGCGATAATCGGATATTCGCGTGACATTAAGTCCCCCTCGCCTGGGCCAAAGCCTGTTTAACTTGCGCAGGCACCTCGACAGGCTGACCAGCCTTCATGTCGATAAGCAGTTGGTTAACGCGGGCCGTCGCCACAATGCGCTTTTCGTCGCTGGTTAAAACGCGCTGATAAACGGTTAATGCCTTGCCCTGTGGCTCGGGTACTGCGGTTTCAATAACCAACGCTTCAGGCCAACGTGCTTCGCTTTGATACTGCACGGCTAAATCAGCCACTATGCTAGGATAGCCGTGCAAATCCCACTCTGGTAAATCAAGTGCAGCAAACGCCTGAACCCGGGCCTCGTGCAACAGTGACACCAAGGCATCGTGGCCCAGGTGCCGCCCGTAGTTCATGTCGGTTATCCGCACCGTTAGGGGGTGACGATGAATGATCGCTTCAGCGGGAAAATCCAGCTTTACACGTTCCATGCCTGCTTCCTTCCGGTGATGATCGTTATCAGTTGTTATGTTTGCTGCTTAGTAATTACTTCAACACTTCGCGCGCAATAGCACGATAAGCGATATCACGGCGATACTCAGCCCCTTCCCAGTGAATCTCTTTGACGCCCTGGTAAGCCTGTTGCTGCGCCTCTGAGACACTATCGCCCAGTGCCGTTACACACAGCACGCGACCGCCTGAGGTAGTAATCTCGCCCTGAGCGTTTTGTGTCGTGCCCGCATGGAAAACCTTGCTATGCTGCTCGGCTTTTTCGAAGCCATGGATCACGTCGCCTTTGCGATAGCTGCCTGGATATCCACCGGCGGCCATCACAACGCCCACGGCGGCGCGCGAATCCCAATGACAAACTTTACCCGCCAGCTGCCCCTTCGCACCAGCCAGGCAAAGCTCAGCGAGATCGGACGTTAAGCGCATCATGATCGGCTGAGTTTCTGGGTCACCAAAGCGGCAGTTGTACTCGATCACTTTAGGCTGGCCCGCCTTATCAATCATTAACCCAGCATATAGAAAGCCCGTATAGGCGTTGCCTTCAGCCGCCATTCCTTTAACGGTGGGAACAATTACCTGCTCCATAATGCGGGCATCAATTTCGGGCGTAACAACAGGGGCTGGGGAATAAGCGCCCATGCCACCCGTGTTGGGGCCAGTATCGCCGTCGTAGGCACGCTTATGGTCCTGACTGGTGGCCATTGGCACAATGTTTTCACCATCGACCATGACAATGAAGCTTGCCTCTTCACCTTCCAGAAATTCTTCAATCACCACACGGGCGCCTGCATCGCCAAACGCATTGGCTTCGAGCATGTCGCGAATAGCCGCTTCGGCTTCCACTTCGCTCATGGCAACAATAACGCCTTTACCGGCGGCCAGCCCGTCGGCCTTGATGACGATAGGCGCGCCGACCTTTTGCAAATAGGCCAGTGCAGGCTCTACCGCCGTAAACGTTTGATAATCAGCGGTGGGAATAGCGTGGCGCGCCAGAAAGTCCTTGGTAAACGACTTGGAGCCTTCAAGCTGCGCCGCCGCCTGAGTAGGGCCAAAGATAGTCAAGCCTGCAGCCTGAAAGCGGTCAACCACGCCCTCAACCAAGGGCGCCTCGGGGCCTACCACAGTCAAACCAATACGCTCGTTAAGCGCAAAGGCTTCCAACCCGGCTAAATCAGTGGCTGCTATATCAACGTTGGTCAGTTTGTCTTCCGTGGCGGTGCCGGCATTGCCCGGCGCCACAAACACCTGCTCAACATTCTGGGATTGCGCCAATTTCCACGCCAGCGCGTGCTCACGGCCACCGCCACCTATCATCAAAACCTTCATGTTCTTCCTTCTCGAACGGGAGAGCGATTATGCGCCGCATTATGCCACAACGAGGCCTCTCTTGGCGTCAGGAGGTTTTATCCTCGTCATTGCTATCGCTGGGCGGCGGAGATTGGTTCATCGTATTCTGCCAAAAGCGCATATTTTCTTCGGCCAGCTCACGCATAAACTCCATCGGCGTATGGCGCATGGCTTGCTTCCATTGACTCTGCAGGCGCTTTTGCTGCTCAAGCATAAGCTGCGTGCCCTGCTCAAGATAGCGCGCCAGCGGCAGCGGAGACGACATATCATAAACCCGAATCAGCTGCGCGAGCAGATCGTTAGAAAACACCTCGGCGTTATTATCCGACTGCTCCTGCTCAATAATGATCGAGAGTAAAATGGTACGCGTCAGGTCTTCCCCGCTTTTCGCATCTTCAACCCGAAACGGCTCTTCTTCAATGATTAAACAGCGCAGGTCCTCAAGCGTTACATAACGGCTTTGCTGAGTATCGTACAACCGGCGGTTGGCATACTTACGAATTACGCGCACAGCGCATCTCCTTAAACGCGATAGGGGGTGCCCCCAATGGTATTATTGTGCCTGCACCACGCACCCATGCAAACCATGTGAGTAGATTAGTGCGGAACAGCGTGCCAATCCTTTGACCAATAGATGCCGATTATGAATTTGATTTTGCTTCATCCCAGTGACCTCGACCAGCAAGGCTACGCACGCATCAGCGATCCGCGCAGGCTAGCGCATTTGCGTGATATTCACCGTGCAACGCCCGGCAGCCGGTTAACAGTGGGGGTTCAAGGCGGCTCGATGGGCAAGGCACAGCTTATCGAACTCACCCGCGAGCAGGCGGTGTTTGCATTAGATTCTTTAACTGATGTCGCCCCACCCGCACTGCCCGTTCATCTGGTGCTCGCCCTGCCTCGTCCTCGCATGCTGGCGCGAACGCTTGAGCATGTCACGGCGCTCGGGGTAAAAGAGATTACGCTACTGCATACCAAACGGGTAGAGAAAAGCTACTGGCAGTCACCTGAGCTCCTGCCTGAAAAAATTCAGCAACATCTGATATTAGGATTAGAGCAGGCACGCGATACCCAGCTGCCTAATGTGATTTTAAGCAAAGGATTTCGGCCGTTTATCGAAGAGCAATTACCTGACCTGCTTCGTGAGCATCGTGGCCTGGTGGCTCATCCGGGCATGCCTATGGCCTGCCCGCGAGGTATTAGCGAAAAGACCTTGCTATTAGTGGGCCCTGAGGGTGGATTCATTCCATGGGAAGTTGAAAAGCTGCTAGAGGCAGGCTGCGAAGGTATGCACTTGGGTCCCCGCATTCTGCGCGTAGAAACAGCCGTGACGGCGTTACTCGCCCGGCTGTTTTAAACGCTTTTAGCTAATCTGCTAGGATTGTTCGTCTTCTGGGTCATGCTTAACCACGGTCGCGTCTTCGCCACATGCAGGCTCTTGCTGGAACGTGCTACGCACATCCAGAAGGCCTAAATGGCTGATAGTGCGCCGACCCAGCAACAGCGGGTAGAGCATTTCCTCGCGATCACGAAGGCTAAACTGCTCTTCGTAAATCGTATCGCCCATACACACGTTCATCAGGACCACCGGCCGCTCATCGCGACCGCCTGCGCCGCGTACCGACTGTTCGCGGTAGAGCGGCCGCTCAAGACGGTCGCTAAATTCTTCTCCGCTGTCCTGATCCTCAAGCTTCAAGCGAAATCGCACCCAATCCTCGCCGTCTTTCTCGAACATTTCGATATCACGCGCATCAAGCGACGAGGTGAGAGCACCGCTATCCAGCTTAGCTTTTACCATGATGCCCCACGGCTCTATGGTGGCATTTTCAACCCAGCCAAACACTTGCTCATCACTAGCAACGGCACTAGCCGTTAAAGCACTCGCCAGCAAACCACCTGCCAGCATTTTTTCCACAAACCTCATAGCATCGTCCTTGGTGAAATAAGAGATTAATCGTTGTTTAGCGCGCCTGCCGCAATCGTTCAAGAAGCGACTGGGTAGCAAATGCATCCGGCGTTAGCCCTTGCTGACGCTGGAAGGCGCGCAGCCCTTCACGGGTATTGGGACCCATGACGCCATCAGCCCCGCCTACCCCGTAGCCTGCCTCATTCAAGCGTTGCTGAAGCTCTTTGACATCATCGCGGGTTAAGGCTGCCTCTCCTCTTGGCCACGACTGCTGGATGCCGGCCCGCCCAGCAATTTTATCGGCCAGCGTGGCGACCGCCAAGGCATAGCTGGTGGCGTTGTTGTAACGTAAGATCGCCCGGAAATTGGGACCTACGACAAACGCAGGTCCTTGCGCGCCAGCGGGAATAACAAGCGCTGCACTCTCAAAATCAGGCAGCTCGCCCTCCAAAGCACGAATGCCCTGTCGGCTCCACTCAGCACTGCTGAGCCGTTCGGTTTGTGAATAATCAAACGACGTCGGCAGCACGACCTCAACACCCCACGGCTGACCGGTTTGCCAACCCGCCCGGGCCAAGTAATTGGCGGTCGAGGCCATCACGTCTGGAATGCTGCCCCAGATATCGCGATGCCCGTCGCCATCGCCATCTACGGCATAGGCTTCGAAACTGCTGGGAATAAATTGAGTATGTCCCATGGCGCCTGCCCAGGAGCCTTTCATGCGCTCGGCAGAAATATCGCCCTGCTCAATAATGCGCAGGGCAGCCAGTAGCTCGCCGCGGGCAAAGTCTCGTCGGCGCCCATCGTAGGCCAGAGTAGCCAGCGCTTCGATAGTTGAAAAGTCGCCAAAGTTACTGCCGTAATTACTTTCGATGCCCCAAATGGCGACGACAATTTCTGCAGGCACACCAAAGCGTTGCTGCATCTCCAAGGCCGTTTGGCGGTTCTCTTCAAACCGCTCACGACCGGTATTGACGCGCGTATCGGAGGCGGCTGAATCAAGATACTCCCAAATGGGGCGCACAAATTCAGGCTGATAGCGATCTAGTTCAATGACGCGATCACGATAACGCACGCCATTTAGCGCCGTTGCCAGTGTTGCCTCGCTAATCCCTTGAGTGGCCGCAAAGCGACGGAACTCATTTAGCCATTGCTCAAAATTGGCGTAGCGCAGCTCTTGGGCTCCGCGTGCATCCACTTCCGTCATTAGCTGGGGATTGGCGGCTTGCAGGCTACCGCTCAGCAGCATGGACAGCAGCCCTGCGGAAAGCGTTAGCGACGTATGGCTAACCACACGGCGCAGCGGTAAATCGATCTTCAACGACATGGCATCTATCCTTGAGCAGTCCTTAGCATGCCTGATGATGGCCTAGAAAATAGGCAGATACTAGCCTTTCTCTCTAATTCCCGCAGTCCCTTATTGCCATGCTTTACTCGTCGGCTTCTTCCAGTTCCGTGCGTGCGATGAGCCAGCGCTGCCACTCCTCGGGCATTACGCAAGGCTCGGCAAATTGGGCTGGCGCGCTACACCACGGCTGATGTCGCTCAATCCCATAAGGAAGCGAATTCAGAGCGGGCAACCAGTAAGCCACATATAGGCCTTTCGGATCATAATGACTGGCTTGCTTAAGCACGTTGAAATAGCGGTTCTGGCGTGGATCACGTCCAACGCCCGCAATATAGCGCCAGTTGCTCCAATTGTTAGCTACATCATAATCAATCAAGCAGTGCTCAAACCACCAGGCGCCCAGTCGCCAATCAACGTTTAAATCTTTGACTAGAAAGCTTGCTGCATTTTGACGTGCACGGTTGGAAATCCAGCCCGTTTGGCGTAGCTCTAACATGGCCGCATCGACAAAAGGCATGCCGGTTGCCGATTCACGCCAGGCGTTAAACGCTGAACAAGGTGCCGGGAGGGTCTGATCCCCAAAGAGCTTGGCACCTTCCAACTGTGCAACTAAATGAAAGTACTCACGCCATAAAAGCTCAAACGAGATCCAGTTACTCGATTCGTCGCGCCCATGCAGTGCCTCCCAATCGTTAACCGCATCATTTGCCTGACGCGCCGATAAACAGCCGCGAGCCAGCCAGGGAGAAAACCGCGTCGAAAAGTCGGCACCCAATAAACCGTTACGGGTTTTCTTATATTTGCCAGGACCATTTTGGCGCCAAATATAGTGCTGCAAACGCTCATGGGCAGCATTCTCACCGCCAACATACACAAAGCCCTGGCGCTCATCGGGTTGCCAGTTGGCCGAGTACTCACAGACTGATTTTAACGGTGGGAAACCACGAGAAGCATCTGGCCAGCCTGGCAGCGTCACGGGCGCGGCAAGCGCTTTAGGAGTAGTGCAATATTTTTCCACGCAGCGCCGAAAGGCAGAAAAGCTTTCCGGCAGCTCATCAAGCCCAAACGGAAGTGCGGCGCTATCGAACAGACGCCCACTTTCAACGCTATAAAGGCTCGACGTTTTAGGCAGCATTTGGGCTACTTTCTGAATCTGCTGAGCTTCTTCAAACCCTGCGTGCTGCGCTACTCGGACTTCCCGGGCCTGAAGCGAAGAGGCCATTTGCACGACAACCTCAGCGGGGTTGCCAATACGTACCAGCAGGTCACTTCCTCGCTGTAAAAGCTCCCCGCGTAATTCCATTAAGCTTTGCCATAAAAACCGCAACCGGGCGGGGCCTATTCGGGGCGTGGTCTCCCCTTCTATCGCAGGCTCCAGCCACTTTTCATTAAGTACATACAAACACAGAAGCTGATCAGGTTTTGAGGTGAATTCGAGCAGGGGGTTATCTGCGACACGCAAATCGTCTTGCAGCCAGACAATATCGATCGTGGTGTTCATGCTCTTGCCTCCTCGGCATGCGTAGCTGCTGGTTTCATAGCCGCAGCGCTTACTGCAATAGCGCACAGATTCCAGCAGCACACTTATCTTCTACTGAAGCTAAGCGTGGGTATTACTTTAAACGCCTATTTAATGCTTTAAATATTATGGGTAACGCCTGCACGTGTGAGGGTTTTAAATGTGCTTGACGAACCAAAAACGTAGACATCATAACTTATACAGTACAATTATTGTACATAATGGTATTTTTTAAATTCAACGTCATTCTGCCGGAATACTGCATAAAAAAAGCCACCTAGGCGGTGGCTCGTTAAGGCTCATACTTAAAAAATCATTAGCGTTTGAAGCCGTTAGTCCGGATCAGTTGCGCGTGGCTGGCGCTTGGCATTCTCATAAGTTTCCAGGCCGCTTTTCAATTCATGGGTCAGCGGGTCATAGTTAGGGCGCAGCTCATCTTTAACCGTACCGCTCCAAAGCCGTGAGCCGACAAAATAGCCCGCCCGACCAATGACATGTGCTGCTACCGGTGCGGTCATCAGGATAAAGACAATCACCGCAAACGAGCGTGCCACTACGCCAACCTCTGAAAAATGCATGGCCGCCGCCAGCATAATTAAAATAACGCCTAATGCCGCTGCCTTGGTGGTTGCATGCATGCGCGTTAACAGATCCGGTAAGCGTAATAAGCCAACCGCTGCCAATAGCATAAACAAAGAACCTGTCAGCAGAAGTGCGCCTTTAATTGCCTCAATCATCGCGTGGCCCTCCGCGTTCCAAAAAGCGTGCAAAACCGATGGCGGCTAAAAAACCCATTAGAGCAATCACAATGGCGGCATCCAGAAAACTGGCAACGCCTGACTGAATTGCATAAACGCCCACCAGCCCGACTACTGTGGTGGAAAACAACTCAAGCGCTACCACGCGATCAGGCAGGCTTGGGCCGCGCACTACGCGCACAAAGGTCAATATAAGCGCCAGCCCCATAATGACCTGACTAATTAACAGAACCGTATGCATTAGCGAAATAACTCCAGGGCTCGATGCTCCATTTCTTTCAAGTTGCGCCGCAGTTCTTCTTCATCATCTAGGAACATGGCATGTATATAGAGCACCTTGCGATCATCGGAGACATCCAAACTCAGCGTTCCAGGGGTTAATGAAATCAGGTTGGCGACCATGGTGATTTCCATTTCCGTGCGTGCAGAGAGGGGCATGGCGATCACCCCCGGCTGCATGTGCCAGGGCGGCGTTACAATATCAAACGCAACGCGCAGGTTAGCCTGCACAAGCTCTTTCATGAAAAATCCCAGAAAGCGGATAATCAGCGGTATGCGCGCCGGATATCCCTTGAGCGCGTTTACCTGCGGCTCAATAAGCACCAGGGCGATATAGCCAAATACCATCCCAACCAGCAGATTCAAGCCGGTAAAATCGCCGCTCAGCAACACCCACGCCAACCCTAGCAGCAGGTTCCAGATAGCACCGGTCATGGAGTACCCTCCCCGCCACTCGTGTCCATTTCGGGTTGAGCATCATCTGCATTCAGCAGTGCCTCTTGGGCATTGGCTGCAACGCCCAGCACCGCCTCAATGTAGCCGTCCGGCTCAAACAGCTGATCACCGATGGTATTCATCACCAGCATGATCGGCTCGGCAAAAATACCAATTAAAAGTGAAAACAACGCCAGCACAACCACCGGCAGGTACATCATCCACAGGCTTGGCTTGATCAAGCGGCCATCGTCACCGCTTGGCGCGGCAGATACCGGCACAAGATTCTCTTCCGGCAGGCCTTTCCAGAATACCTCATTCCAGATCTTGACCATGGAATAGAGCGTCATCAGACCTACCGCCAGTGCAATACCGGTCACCACATACGCTTCGGCCTCAATGCCCGCCCGCACGATCACGAACTTGGCAAAAAAGCCCGAAAGCGGCGGTACCCCGGCAAGCGAAAAGGCTGAGATAAAGAAGGCGACCGCAAGCCAGGGGCGCTCTTTGTAAAGCCCGCCCATCTTCTTCAACTGATAGGTGCCCTGCAGGCGGTGGGTAATCCCGCTGATCAAGAACAGGTTCGTCTTGACCACTATGTTGTGCATGATGGCAAACACGCCACCGGCAATCGCCAAAGGTGTATAAAGCGCGAGCCCCAGAATCATATAGCCAATCTGGCTGACGATATGGAAAGAGAGAATACGCCGGAACTCGTACTGTGCCGCAGCCCCCAACACGCCGGTTACCATGGTCAGCACTGCCCCCCAGAGCATGATGTCCTGCAGGTACCCCATGGACTGATCAAATATCAGGGTGAATACACGAAACAGTGCATAGACCCCCACCTTGGTAAGAAGACCGGCAAACAGCGCGGAAACCGCTACGGGCGGCGTGTGGTAGGAAGCCGGCAGCCAGAAAAACAGCGGAAACGCGGCCGCCTTGATCCCAAAGGCCACCATGAACATTACCGCCAGTACTTCAACCATGCCGGCGTGCTCGACCATATCGATTCGCAAAGCGATATCCGCCATGTTCAGCGTACCCACGGTGCCATATAGCAGACCAACCGCCGAGAGGAAGATAACCGAGGCCAGCAAATTCAGAGTAACGTACTTGATCGCGCCTTCCATCTGCGCCCTTTCGCCACCTAAAATCAGCAGCGCAAAAGACGCCACCAGCATAACCTCGAACCATACGTAAAGGTTGAAGAGGTCACCGGTCAGAAAGGCGCCCGCCACCCCAGCGAGCAACAGGTGCATCAGCGGGTAATAGCCAAACTTTTCATGTCCGTGGCCGGTGGTTGCCAGCGAGTAGATGCCCATGGCCAGACCTATGATACCGGTCATCAGAATCATGACGGCGCTCAGCACATCGGCGATCAGCGTGATCCCGAACGGCGCAGGCCAGCTCCCCATTTGCATGGTGATGTAGCCTTCGGAAAGCGTGGCTGCAAATAACCACACACAGGCGACCAAAAGGGCAAGATTACCGGCAACGGCAAGAAACCGCTGCATGGGACGCGAGCGCCAGAAAAGTAAGGAAACGGCCCCCGAAAGTAGGGGCAAAAGAATGGGAAGAGCAACTTCAGGCCTCACGTATCGGTATCCTTCATCTTGTCCAGATCATCGGCCTTGACCACTTCATAGGCACGGCGAATCAATACGACTGCAAACGCCAGCACCCCAAATGCGATCACGATGGCGGTCAGTACAACCGCCTGGGGCAGCGGATCGGCCACCTCGCCAACAGGCTGTAGCATGCCTTCCGGAATCAACGGAGGCGCGCCCCGCGTCATGCCTGCCGTGGTAAAGATCAGCAGGTTGGCGGCATTGGAAAGCAGCAGCAGTCCAATGACCAGCTTTACGATCGAGCGTCGCAGCATCATAAAGATGGCGGTGGCATACATCACGCCAATCGCTAAAGCCATTAACGGTTCCATGCGCGTACTCCTGTTAACTTATGGCTCATCCTTGTCCACCTCCATCAGCGCCATAACCATGCCGATTACCGACCCCAATACCGACAGATAAACACCGATATCGAAAATTAGCGGCGTCGAAGCCTTGAAATCAATCACCGGAATAGTCCACCACTGGGCCGTCAAGAACGGCTGACCCATGAACCAGGCCGGAACCACGGAAACGATACCCAGCAATAGACCCACGCCAATCAGATCGCGCGGGTCAACCATGCGCAGCACTTCCTTGGTGGCACTAACCCCAAAAGCCAGCAGATACAGCGTGAACGCCCCCGCTGCCACTAGCCCGGCGATAAATCCACCGCCCGGCTCATCGTGCCCTCGGAACAGCAAAAATACCGAGAACATCAGTTGCAAGGGCATTAAAAACCGCGCAGCCGTATTAAGAATGATCGTCCCTGACTTAACCATCGTACGGCTCCTTGATATCTGACTTGCTGCCTTCGACGGCTGTTTTGGGGCTTTCCGGCTCGTGGCGCAGCTTAAGCATGGCGATCACCCCGATAGCAGCCAGGGCCAGTACAAACATTTCGCCCAAGGTATCCAAGGCACGGTAGTCGACCAGAATCACGTTAACGATATTGCGGCCATAGGCGAGCGGCGCGCTATTTTCGATCATGTAGGTAGAAATGGACTCAAACTGATCAATGCTCCAGGCGGTCATGATCAACAGGAAAATCAGAATACCCATTATTGCGGCCACCGAGCCGTCACGGATGCGCTCAAGCGGAGTGGAAAGGTGCGAGAAGCGCGGTAGCCTAAATAGCACCAAGACCAGCAAAATAACCGTGAGCGTTTCGACCAGAAGCTGCGTAATCCCCAGGTCAGGCGCGCTGAAAAGAATAAAGATGAGGGCAATCGAGAACCCCATAATGCCCACGGACACCACAGCGCCCAGGCGCGAGCGGGTAACCGTGGCAAATAGAGCCCCCATCACCATGGTGCCCACTACAATGACCTCGTGGAACCGCACATCAAGATCAAAAGCGAATAAAGGAGAATGGCGCAGCAGAATGGAGTTACCAATCAGGATGATCAGAACCACCAGCATGACCAAGATATAGTTACGCATATAGCCGTTTTGCAGCACGCGCGTTTGCCATTCAGAGAATTGCACCACGCCATTTAATAAGCCTTCATAGCCAGCTTCAGGGCCATAGCGCATGGCAGGTGCCAACAATATAAGCTTGCCTCTTATGTTGTCCCAATACTTGAAGAGCAGTAACCCCAGTCCCAGGCTGATGACTGACATTATTAACGCCCAATTAACGCCGTACCAAAGTGACAGCGCAACGTCTCTGGGCTCTCCTGCCACCGCGCTTGCGGCGGACGCTAAAAGGGAATCAACACCAAACGTCGCGGGCGCCAGGCTAAAGACCAGCGAGCCTACGCTTAGCAACGCAGGCCCCATTAACATACCGAAGGGCGCTTCATGCGGTACTTTTGGCGTTTCATGACGTTTACCATAAAAAGGGCGTAACGCAACAATCGCTGCCACAGCGATGGTTAAAATAGCACTAACAAATGCGAAGACGACCAATAAGCCCTGAAAATCCCCTGCGCCAAGCACCGCTTCAAACTTGAGCTCTTTACCAATAAAGCCAAGTAAAGGCGGCACGCCGGCAAGCGATAATGCCGCCACCAGGGCAATGGTGGCCGTCACCGGCATCAAAGGTCTTAACCCGCCCATGGCGGTAACATCTTTGGTACCGGTTTCGTGATCGAGAATACCCGCCACCATAAACAGCGCACCCTTGTACAAGGAGTGGGCGAGCAGAAAGGTTACAAACGCCGTCATGGCGTACTCAGTACCTATGCCCAGCAGCATGGTCAACGTGCCGAGCGCCATAATGGTTGAGTAAGCCAACAGCTTTTTAATATTAGTATGATGAATGGCCAAGAATGCGCCAACCAGCAGCGTAGTAGCACCCACCACAGAAAGCACGCTGATCCAAAGCGCCGTGCCGCCCAGCTCAGGCTGAAGCCTTGCCATCAGGTAAATACCCGCTTTTACCATGGTAGCGGAGTGCAAATAGGCCGACACCGGTGTCGGTGCCGCCATTGCGTTAGGCAGCCAGAAATGAAACGGAAACTGGGCAGATTTGGTAAAGGCACCCAACAGCAGGCAAATGAGCATCGGCGTATAAAGGGCATGCTCGCGTAAATCGGCTTCCATCCCTCGGATATCGGTCAATGACCATTCACCGCTGGAGACGCCCAGCAATACAAGCCCGGCCATTAGGGCAAGTCCGCCCGCAAACGTGACAAAAAGCCCTTGGCGCGCTGATTTGCGTGCCTGGATATCGGTGTGGTTAAAACCGATCAACAGATAGGATGTAACACTGGTCAGCTCCCAGAAAATAAATAGGGTGACCAGACCATCGGCTAATACCAGCCCCAACATGGAAACCATAAAAGCCAGCAAGGCTATGTGGAATCGCACAATATCCGGGTGGCCTTTTAAATAGCTCCCTGCATAAATAAGCACAAATGTGCCAATAACAGAGATTAATAGGCCGAAGAGTAACGACAACCCATCCAGCATAAAGGTGAGACTGATACCCAGTGAAGGCACCCACTGCCACTCCATTAGCATCGGGCCGTCATTGATTACCGTGGGGGCCTGAGCAAATAACCACGCGGCGATCAGGGCAGGAAAAATGGCTAATACCAGACTCGTACGGTCTGCAAACCAGCGCTGCATTAGCGGTGCCAGCGCGGCCAATACAAACCCCATTAAAACGGCGAATTGCATCTAGCGATATCTCCTGGGTAACAGCCCCGCACGAGGCGGGTACTATGGGCGTACGGGTCCTCTCACGGTGAGCAGATGACGTTATCCCTGTCTTCTACTCGTAACCACTTCTGAAGCATTTAAAACGTAAAGGCCCCTGACTTTTTACTCGCCATAAGTGCTTTTTTGATCGCGTTAAACGTCAAATACAAGTGATCATAAAGTCGTAGACTCTATAACAGACAGCAGCGAGTTGCCAGACAACCTTTAAACGAAATCAAATAGATAGCGTGCTTATTGTTATGTTTTTCCGCCCTGCTCAATCACTTACTCCGTCAACGGAAGCCAGCCCAAAAGCTCGCTATTAATCACACTAAGTAAAGCATCGATATGATCATCCCGGTCATTTAAACAAGGGATATAGCTAAACGTTTCTCCACCGGCGGCAATAAAACTGTCGCGGATTTCTTCCTGAATTTCTTCAAGCGTTTCAACGCAATCAGCAGAGAAGGCGGGCGATAAAATAGCGATATGTTTATGACCCTGTTTAGCCAGTGTAGCGACATGTTCAACGGTCGGCGGACCTACCCACTTTTCCACCCCAAACTGCGACTGAAACGCGGTATCCACTTCCTCTTCGCTGAAGCCTAGCGCTTCGCGCATTAGCCGCGTGGTTTTCTGGCAGTGGCAGTGGTAAGGGTCCCCTTCCATCAAATAACGCTTGGGAACCCCATGGTAACTCGCCACCAACTTGGTAGGCCGCGTTTTGAGTTGGGCATACATATCGGTGACGGAATTGGCCAAGGCCTGTATATAGACAGGGCGATCAAAATAGGCAGGCACGGTGCGAATAGCCGGCTGCCATTTCATCTTCATCAAAGTGCGAAACGCCTGATCGTTGGCGGTAGCCGTCGTCGGCGAGCCATACTGAGGGTAGAGCGGGAAGAAAACGATACGCTCACAACCCTTCTCTTTCATGCGGTTCAACACACTTTTAGTAGAAGGATTGCCGTAGCGCATACAGAAATCGACTTCGACACTGTCGCCATAAAGCGTTTTTAAACGCTCGGTCAGCTTCACCGTTTGAGCTCGGGTAATGGTGAGCAATGGGCTTTCGTTTTGCTCATTGTTCCAAATACTTTTATACGCTTTACCCGAAGAAAAGGGGCGCTTGGTTAAAATGATCAGTTGCAGCAGCGGCTGCCATTTCCAATCAGGATAATCCACCACCCGCTTATCCGAGAGGAATTCACTCAGATAACGCCGTATTGACCAATAATCAGTGGCATCAGGCGTTCCCAGGTTAGCCACCACTACGCCCACCTTTGCGCGCGGTACGCCAGGATGATCACCTGAGGCATGCGCCAGGCGCCCCTCTCCCGGCTGGTCGATTACAACGCTCTCGGTCATTACGCTTACTCCCGGAAAACTACGGTTGAATAACCAAAATCTTACCATTTTTCAGCAAAGTTGCGGCATAAAGTTATACTATCAACGCTATTTGTATAATCCCCGACTAATTCGTGTCTATCGTTTTACACCGTAGCTAATACTCTTCCATGGACGACACACCAGAAGCGCTTCTACCTATCGTTTAGTGCAAGGTTATCTAAAGAGGTTTTAATGAGCGATGTTCAACTGTTTAACGCTGCGCCGCCTGCCACGCTCTATTACGATGGTCACTGCCCTTTTTGTCGAATAGAGGTTGAGTGGCTAAACAAGCATCCGAATCGCAAACACATTCGGTTGATAGATATTCGAAAAGTGGATTTTGATGCCGCTGAAACGGGCTATTCGTTCGACACCCTAATGGGGCAGCTACATGTCCGGGATAACGAGGGAAACTGGTATGTGGGCATGGATGCCAGCCGGGCCCTGTATGCAACGCTAGGCTACCGGCGGCTGGTAAAACTTTCTTGCTTACCGGGCCTGCGAGGCGTAATGAATGCAGGCTACCGTTTCTTTGCCCGTCGCCGAATAAGGCTTGGGCAGTGGTGGGAAAAACATTACAGCAAACGTGACAACGAGCGTTACAACTAATATTACAACTACAACTACTGTTGATGAGGGCTAATTCGACAGACAATCTCTGCGACTTAGCGTTTTTTTAGAAAACCAGCGGCATACGTGCTGTTAACGGCTCACTGTAATGCGCGTCTCTGCCGATCATCTCGTCCTGCGGCACATGCTGAACCAGATACGCACGATGAATGCCGGCGCGCTTTAGCTCCAGATATACATCGTCTAACGAGCGAAACAGCATTGGCTTACCACGCTGGGTGAGCATGTGCCGTTCACCTTCTACATCTTCGAGCTCAAGTTGATAAAAACGACTACCTGAATGCGTAATGACGCGAATTTCAAAGTTATCGTGGCTTTCGACGAACTGTTTAAGCGCGATCAGTTCCATGGTTCCCTCCTATTATTGGATACAACAATAGGGCACAGCATGACTGGGCCCTATTACATTCCTGTTACCTTTACCTTGGCACCTATTGGCTAAGACGGCAACTTTTCAGGAGAGTTTCAGACTATTCGCGTAATTAGATACTTGAGTTACTGGTACTCTGAGGGATCAATCGCCTTACCTAGCGAATTGCGGTCAATCCAGTTACCCGCTTTGGTTTCTTTGTAGCGAAACACCACTTTATCGCCTACCGCCACTGGCAAATCGGCATCTTCTGTTTGGTAACTATACTTTTGCCCCTCTACCACCAGGTAATAGCGATAAAGGTCAGGCATCCCCAGCCACTCTTTAAAGGGGCCCTCTTTCTCCAACTCCTGAAGCTCGCCACGTCCTTCAAGTTTAGGAAGACGCTGACGATTACCACGCCGAAAACCACCTGCCATGTGTTACTCCCGTTCTGTGTGTTGCTGTGTTCTGTGTTCGATAAGAGCTGGCTTCCGCCCTGCCCCACACTAATCGCCGAAAGCCTCACCATAGCTATCGGGGGCCAAATCTTCAAAGCGGGTATATTTACCAATAAATGCCATATGTACCGCGCCGATAGGACCGTTACGCTGTTTACCGATGATCAGCTCAGCAATACCCTGGTTATCCGGGTTATCTGGGTTATATACCTCATCACGATAGACGAAGGCAATAACGTCGGCATCCTGCTCGATGGCGCCTGATTCCCGCAGATCCGACATTACCGGACGCTTGTTGGGACGCTGCTCCAACGAGCGGTTAAGCTGGGAAAGTGCCACCACCGGGCAGTTAAACTCTTTCGCCAAGCCCTTGAGCGAGCGCGAAATTTCCGAAATCTCACCGGTACGGTTTTCAGAAAACCCGGGGATCTGCATCAACTGAAGGTAATCGATCATGACCAACGCCATATTGCCATGCTCGCGCACAATACGGCGCAACCGCGAGCGCATTTCGTTGGGCGAGAGCGCGGCTGTATCATCAATAAATAGCTGTTTGTCTTTAAGCAGGTTGACCGCCGATGTTAGCCGCGGCCAATCCTCATCCTCCAGCTGGCCGGAGCGTACACGCGTCTGGTTAATACGCCCAAGCGAGGACAGCATCCTAAGCATTAGCGATTCCGCAGGCATCTCCATGGAAAACACCATGACCGGCTTGTCGCTGGCAATCACGGCGTGCTCCACTAGGTTCATCGCGAACGTAGTTTTACCCATTGACGGACGCCCGGCAATAATCACCAAGTCGGACGGCTGCAACCCCGAGGTCATTTCATCCAAGTCGCGGAAACCGGTCGAAAGCCCGGTCATTTCGCCTTTAAGGTTGAACAGCTCATCGATACGGTCAACCGCTTTGGTCAAAAGCTCACTCATGCCGATAGGCCCGCCCGTTTTAGGGCGCTCCTCGGCAATCTGAAAGACTAACCGTTCCGCTTCGTTGAGCAGCTCATCGGCAGGCCGCCCTTGAGGCGAAAAAGCACTTTCAGCGATCTGGTTCGCCGCACGAATCAGCTTTCTAAGCGTCGCCCGCTCTCGCACGATATCCGCATAGGCACGAATATTACTTGCCGAAGGCGTATTACGGGCAAGCTCTGCCAGAAACGCCAGGCCGCCGACGGTATCCAGATGATCACGCGCTTCCAATGCTTCAGACAGCGTAATGACGTCAAGCGGCTGCCCAGATTCAGCCAGATGAATCATCACGTTAAACACCAGCCGGTGCTCATAGCGATAGAAATCATCGGTTACCAGGCGCTCAGAGACATTGTCCCAAGCCTGGTTATCCAGCATTAGCCCGCCCAACACCGACTGCTCCGCCTCCAGCGAATGCGGCGGCAGCTTTAGTGCTGCCGTTTCCTGATCAGCAGAAGGCTGGTCCATCGCGAGCTCCTTTCAACAGTGCAGCATAGCCAATAAAGGCCACTATTTTAATCGGACAAACCGTTAACAACCACCGTCAGGTCGTTGCATTAAGTGTTATTGCTAAGCAGCCAACGTTACTTGAAATCACCTTGCTGCTTAGCAATAACCTCTTATAAACAATCCGCTTATAAATAACTCGCATAAATAACCTGCACATAAATTACCAGCATATAAATAACAAAGGGCGCGGGAAATCCCGCGCCCTTTGTGGCGTTAATAGCGGTAGCAGGTATTACTCTGCGACAACTACCACGCGAACAACGGCGTCCACTTCTGCATGCAGGTGGAGGGCGATGTCGTATTCGCCAGTTTGACGAATCGGGCCTTGCGGCATACGTACTTCGCTCTTGGCAACATCGATGCCAGCAGAGGAAATAGCGTCGGCCAGATCACGCGGACCGATAGAACCAAACAGCTTGCCTTCGTCGCCAGCTTTAGACACCAGCGAAAGCTCGATGTCGTTTAGCTGTTCAGCGCGCGCCTGGGCTTCTGCCTTGCGCTCAGCGGCTTGAGCTTCAAGCTCAGCACGTTGTACTTCAAACGCTTCAACGTTTTCTTTGGTGGCCGGTACGGCTAAACCGTAAGGCACCAAGTAGTTACGACCATAACCAGGCTTAACAGTGACCTTGTCACCCAGGCCGCCCAGCTTACCAATGTTGTCGAGCAGAATGACTTCCATCTCGTAAACCTCTTGTCAGTTGCCGCGGGCAAGGCGTGCGCGAATGTTCGCGAATGTATCAATCAGCCCCAACAGCAGCACAATGAGAATCGTGGGCCAGGTCGTGATCAGCAGCACATAAAATGCCACCAGCCACAGCCCGTTCATCCCCTTTAATCCGATATAACCATGCACTAACGCAATGCCAGCAACTAATAGCGGAATCCAGCCAAGCACCGCCAACGCATGCGCCCCCAGCATCATGCCAACCACACCGAGCACCGCTACTACGGCGAGCTCTTTGGGCGTGAGTCGAAATGCATGAAACTCTTCACGAAACCCGCCCGGGTTATATAACCCCGCCTGCCAGCTTCGTGCCAGGGCCAAACATGCGATAGCTACGACCAAAACCACGAGACCCGTAACACCACCTACCACAATGGAGGCAAGCATTTGGGTATCGTACCCTTGGCTAGCCAACTCTGTGAGCATGCGATCAACGTCCGAGGAGCCTTGTCGCAGTTGCTCAAGCATTAGCTCCATACCGCCAGGCGGGCTAAAGATGCCGAACTGCACCATTGCTGCCGCCACTAACGTGCCTGCAAGCAATGCTTCACTCCAACGCATCCTTTCACGCAGAATCGACGCCATTAGCGTTACCAGCAATACGCTGGTAAGCGGAATAACGTCGCCCTGCGCCCACCAAAAACCTGCCGGTAGCGCAGCGGCGATGATGACCGGCAGTGCAGGCGCGAAGCCTTTACGCAGGGTCACTAACGCCGCAATGGCTGCACCTAACCAGAACAACCAAGGCACTAGCGTTGCTAACGCTGCCCCGCCTGCGGCGTAAGGCAGCCCTCGCATTAGCCATCTTGCCAGTGCCAGCATCACGTTAAACGCTTACTGGTGGCTATCGGAGTAGGGCAGCAGCGCCAGGTAGCGCGAACGCTTGATAGCAGTCGCCAGCTGACGCTGGTAGCGTGCTTTAGTGCCGGTGATACGGCTCGGAACAATCTTGCCAGTTTCGGTGATGTAAGCCTTCAGGGTGTCGAGATCTTTGTAATCGATCTGCTTGACGCCTTCAGCAGTGAAGCGGCAAAACTTACGGCGACGGAAAAAACGTGCCATGGATTAGCTCCTTAAAACGTGCAGTGGATAGAATCAGGCAGTTTCGACTTCTGAATCAGAGTCGGCATCAGCGCGCGGCTTGTCTTCGCGACGCGGACGCTTCTCTTCTGCCGGTTTCATCATCGGGGAAGCTTCAGTGATCGCTTCCTTGCAGCGTACAACCAGGCTGCGGATGATGGCATCGTTGAAGCGGAAGATGTTCTCGATTTCTTCGAGAGTCTCACCAGTACATTCAACGTTCATCAGCACGTAGTGGGCTTTGTGGATTTTGTTGATCGGGTAAGCCAGGTGACGACGGCCCCAATCTTCCAAGCGATGCACGGTACCAGCATTTTCAGTAACGATGCTGGTGTAGCGCTCGACCATGGCCGGCACCTGCTCGCTCTGATCCGGGTGGACCATAAATACGATTTCATAATGACGCATAGGATCTCCTTGCGGTTTGACAGCTTCCGGTGTGTGTACCCGCAGTAAGCGAAGAACGACGACAGGGAAGCAAGGAGTTAACTGAAATGCATCCAACTTACCGCTAGCGGCAGCCAAGGCATTAGCAGAACTACTGTTTAAAAACCTGTGCCCGCCTGTAGACAAACGGGCGCAGGTATTCTAGTGGGCAAGCGGCTAACTTGCAAGCTGACGTTGGCGTACCGCTTCAAACAAACAGATGCCCGTAGCCACTGAGACGTTCAGGCTTGAAACCTGCCCTGCCATGGGCAGCTTAGCCAGGTTGTCGCACGCCTCACGAGTTAAGCGCCGCATTCCCTTCCCTTCTGCTCCCATCACGAGCGCAGTAGGTCCGGTCATATCGATAGCATAGATGCTGGCATCGGCCTCCCCGGCCGTACCGGTAATCCACACGCCTGCGTCTTTTAGCTTGGCAAGCGTGCGCGACAGATTGGTTACCTGATAAACCGGCACGACTTCAGCCGCGCCACAGGCTACTTTGCGCACCGTGGCATTGAGCGGCGCCGCTTTATCTTTAGCCACAATCACGCCGTGTGCCCCAGCCGCATCGGCACTGCGCAAACAGGCACCAAAGTTGTGAACATCGGTCACGCCATCGAGCACCAGCAGTAGCGGCGGCGTTTCAGCCTTCCAGGCGCGCAGCTTTAACCACAAAGACTCTTCACCTTCAGGCGTTAGCGGCGGACAAAATGCCACTACCCCCTGGTGAGCGGCCCCTTGAGTTAGCTGGTCCAACAAGTCGCGAGGCTGTTCTTTAATGCGTGCACCGCGCGCTTGCGCCTGCTCTACCACTTCGGCCAAACGGCTGCCTGCGCCCTGCTGCACCCAAAGCTCACGTGGCGTTTCACCGCGCTCTAACAAGCTTTGCAGAGCATGTACGCCATACACCTGGTCCAGCCCATCAGGCGTGCGCACTGTAGAGCGAGCCGTAGTACGAGCCATAGTGCGCGGGCCACGTCGAGACGACGCTGACTTCATGCTCAACCTCTCTTCGGCGATGACTGACGCGTACGCCGTGGGCCGCGACGCGTGGATGGCTTATCTTTCGGTTTATCTTTCTTAGGTGCCGCATCGCCCTTGGGCGCAGCCACTTCATTAGTATCGCCACTGCGGCGCTTACGCGGCTGACGACGTGGACGAGGCTTATCGTCGGTCAAGCTGAAATCAATCTTGCGATCATCCATATCAACGCGGGCAACCTGCACGGTTAAACCGTCGCCCAGTCGATACGTAGTGCCCGTCCGCTCACCTTTAAGGCGATGTTTTTCGGCCTCGTAGTGGTAGTAGTCTGACGGCAGCGACGTCACGTGGACCAGGCCTTCAACATAAAACGCGTCCAGACGCACAAACAGACCAAACTGGGTAACCGATGCAATCGTTCCTTCAAAGGTTTCGCCCAGCTTATCAGACATAAACTCACACTTGAGCCAGCCCTCGACATCGCGCGTGGCCTCATCGGCACGACGCTCGGTCATCGAGCAGTGCTCGCCAAGCTCGAGCATTTGCTCAAACGTGTACGGGCACCACTTGCTCGGCGGCTCGACCGGCGCACCTTCAACGCGCACCACGGTGTTGGTCTGACGCGGACCACGGATCACAGAGCGTATCGCGCGGTGAACCAACAGGTCAGGGTAACGGCGGATCGGCGAGGTAAAGTGGGCATAAGCCTGGTACGCCAGCCCGAAGTGACCTTCGTTCTGCGGCGAGTAAACGGCCTGGTTCATGGAACGCAGCATGACCGTCTGAATAATATCGGCGTCGGGACGATCCTTGATCACCTCACGTAGCGCCTGATAATCCTGCGGCGTAGGCAGATCGCCACCACCGACAGAAAGCCCCAGCTCGTTCAAGAACAGGCGCAGTTTGTCCAGCCGTTCCGGCGTCGGTCGCTCGTGTATCCGGTACAGCGCGGGTAGGTCGTGCTTGTCCAAGAAGCGCGCGGTCGCTACGTTAGCCGCCAGCATGCACTCCTCGATGACCTTGTGCGCATCGTTACGGCTGCGCGGCACGATCTTGTCGATTTTGCGCTCTTCGTTAAAGATAATTGCCGTTTCGGTGGTATCGAAATCAATCGCCCCACGCTCATTACGCGCTTCACGCAACAGGTGGTAAAGCTCGTGAAGGTCATTTAACGGTTTGACCAGCGCTTTGTGCTCTTCACGCAGAGCAGCGCCGTCTTCGCTTTCGTTATCAAGCATCGCCGCCACCTTATTATAGGTGAGACGCGCGTGAGAATTCATAACCGCTTCATAGAAAGAGTAGCGGCTGATCGCGCCGGTCTTGGAGATATTCATCTCACAAACCATGACTAGGCGATCTACATGCGGATTCAGTGAGCAGAGGCCGTTGGATAAAAGCTCCGGCAGCATCGGCACAACCTGCCCCGGAAAATACACCGAGTTGCCTCGTATGCGCGCTTCATTGTCCAACGCTGTACCCGGACGTACATAGTGTGAGACGTCAGCGATCGCGACTAACAGCTTCCAGCTACCCGATTTCGTTTTCCACGCGCACACGGCGTCATCGAAATCTTTGGCGGATTCATCATCGATCGTCACCAGCGGAATATCCCGCAGATCAACGCGATGCTGCTTATCTTCTTCCAGCACTTCAGCGGAAATACCGCTGGTTTGATCCAGCACTTCAGGCGGAAATTCAGCCGGGATATCGTAACTGCGAATCGCAATATCGATTTCCATACCCGGGTCCATACGCTCGCCCAGCACCTCAATCACTTCACCTACAGGCTGTACGCGGGTAGCCGGCTGCTGAACAATTCTGGCCGAAATTACCTGGCCATCCTTTGCTCCAGCACTGGCGCTGTGCGGAATGATGATTTCCTGGGTGATGCGCGGGTTTTCAGGAATCAATATGCCAAACTCAGGCGTATTGCTCCGGTACACCCCGACGATAGTTTGCGTATTGCGGGCAATCACTTCAGCAATAGTCGCTTCATCGCGTCCACGCCGGTCGGTGCCACTAACGCGCGCCAGAACGTGGTCGCCGTGGAACACGCGACGCATTTGGCGTGGCGGCAACAGCAGGTCAGGCTTTTTGCCATCATCACGGATAAGAAAGCCGAAGCCGTCCCGGTGACCCAGGACATTGCCCTTGATCAGATCAAGCTTATCAATCAACGCATACGCACCGCGACGGTCACGCAGCACTTGGCCGTCACGCTCCATGGCCGCCATGCGGCGGCGAACAGCTTCAAGGTGATCTTCATCCTCGATGCCCAGCATACGGCTCATGTTTTCATGAGTAATCGGCTTGCCGTAGGCTTCAAGCGCAGCTAACAAATATTCACGGCTAGGTGCCGGATTATCATATTTTTGCGCCTCGCGCTCAGCGTGCGGATCATCACTCAACGTCCAATACTTCATGCGATCGACATCCTTAATGGCGTTTGCGGGAGGCGGACAAAAAAAGCAGCAGACATCAGCTGCATGCGAGGGGTTTCAGCGATTGTCAGGCTGAAAAAATTAACGTTATGTTTGGTCATACCCGCAGTATAGCGCTGCATGATCCATGACCCAACCACCTTGAGCAGCAATTATGCTATTTACACTATAAAATTAGCTTACTGGTCTTGCATTTAATCGCGACCCGCGTATTATACGCGCCACTTGCCCAGATGGCGGAATTGGTAGACGCGCTAGCTTCAGGTGCTAGTGTCCGTATGGACGTGGAGGTTCAAGTCCTCTTCTGGGCACCATACTTTGTTATGTTAGTGTTTTCATAACCGGCATAACCGAGCAGGCAAGTGAGTAAGACATTTGTGTTCGCCCAGGTGGCGGAATTGGTAGACGCGCTAGCTTCAGGTGCTAGTGTCTGTATGGACGTGGAGGTTCAAGTCCTCTCCTGGGCACCATACGAACACAAGTGGATGTGCTATAAGTAATACATGATGCGCCCAGGTGGCGGAATTGGTAGACGCGCTAGCTTCAGGTGCTAGTGTCCGTATGGACGTGGAGGTTCAAGTCCTCTCCTGGGCACCACTCGATGGTTCCCGTCCGCATCATTCTCTCTTTTTCTCCCTCAGCTTGTTCTCCCCCCTACTTGTTCTCTCCCTATGTTTTTTATTTATGTGCATACTTAACGTATTGGCACTGACCACGCTCGGCTTACCGTCTGAATATTAATGACACTTTACAGCTGTAGCGGGAGAAAGATCTAAAACTTAAGATCTTACTCCCGGTCATACGCTATTGCTTCTTTATTCAAGCTTACTGAAACCGCCCTGGGCGCCGGACTATCTCTTCTAACGCCCACCCTTGGGTATGCAGCTCACCTTCCAGTACAGCTTCTATCTCCGGCGCTAAGTCCGGAAAAAAGTTAAGCCCCGTACGCGTCTCTATTTCATCAATCGTCACCAGATAACCATCCAGCGGCTCATTGCCACGCACGTCCTGCGGCATAATAAACGCCAACGCCAACGGTGCTTCGTTATGTGGAGCAACGATAATTTTATAGAACGCCTCAGGCACTTCGACAAAGCCTACCCGGTTAAACACGTTATCCATAAAGTGCTCGGGAAAGATGGGGCCGGTAATAACCTGCAAACGGTCAAAGCGCGGTGCGAAGTGATCCATGACAGACTCTTCCAGACGCTGCCAGAGCTGACGATTGAGATTAGGTCGCTGCGGCGTCATGTTGCTCATTAAAAACGTATCTGTTTGAGCCTCACGCCCATGCACCGCCGCTATCGCGTAGTTGGGCGCCATATGCCCACGGTCATAGCCACTGCCTGAATAGCTATCCGTTTTAACTGGCCAAAGCGTTCGCCAATCGGCCTGAAAATTCGGCCGAGGGCCAATGCTCGTATCGTCATCAACGGCCGTTAGCTGATAGCTTACCCATAGCGGGTTGACACGCACATCGGACCACCCTACTAAGTAGCCGTTATTACTCAGTACGCGGTGAAACGTTGTAAATTGAAAGCCATCCCAGGTCGGCACACCCATCCAGGTATACTCATCCTGATACTGGCGCTCCTGAAACTCCCATAAGCCAGCCCCGGCGACAACAAACAGCACGGCAACGCCCAAACGTCGGCCTTGACGACGCAAGTGCAGAAGTGATCTTCCCAAGCTCCCCTACTCCCTACTCTTTAATTTTTCTATTCGCCTCGCCATTTAGCGCAACGATGACCGCAGCCAGCGCTCAAGGGCGTCATTCTTATAACGTCGGCATATGCAAAAGGGCATGCGCCGACCAAGGTGTGTCGACGCTTAAGCCCTCGCGAGTAAAGCCTCAACACACCCTAAATGTTATAAAGCGCTTAGTATCTGGTTACCAGCCCAGTGAAAACATGGTTTCCAGGTCATGGCGTGAGTGTACCTGCATGGCATTGAGCGTCTCTGTATCGCTAATGCCTTCAACTTCATTAAGGCGCTCGGTAACAAGCTCAGCGAGGCTTTCAAAATCCCGGGTGCGGGCAATCGCCACAAGATCGTAACGCCCGCAGGTCGAGTACACTTCGCTGATGCCTTCCACGTCCGCCAAACGCTCAGCCACTGCTTTGACCTGGCCTTTTTCGGTATTAATTAAAATAACTGCGTTTTGCATGGCGTCCTCACTAAGAATGTAAGTGATACGAAAAAGAGAGTGGAGTATAACAGGCCTAATGTAATCCGCAGCTCGGGCGGGCTATTCGACGAGTCGCGTATGACGTTACCATTGGCTAGCATGGCAGGGATAATCTCGCGGTAATAGCTGTCATAGGGAGGCTCAGCTAAAAAAGCTAACAAGAGGTGGCTTATCACCCGTTCCCCGTGACCTATTTGTGAGTGTGATCTACAGGAGAAATCATGGCTAACCAGAGCCGTCGTCATTTTATACGTAGCAGTGTGTTGGGTTTGATAAGCCTACCCTTGGGTATCGGTATTCTATCGAAAACGGCATTTGCTCAGACATTGCCGCGTCTTGACCCTTCCGCGCCCAGCGCCCAAGCGCTGAATTATGTCGAAGATGCCAGCAATGCCAGCGATCATCCCGCTTATGAAGCCGGTGAGCGTTGTGATAACTGCATGTTCTACACCGCCGACACCCAGGGCTGCCAACTTTTCCCTGAACATAGCGTTGCCCCAGGCGGCTGGTGTCAATCCTGGGTCGCTCAAGGCTAACGAACGCACCTGGAAATAACATAAGAACTGACTTAACAACGATGGATAGCTTAAGCACAGCCCTGCCCAATGCAGGGCTTGGTACCCATTAAGGTTTGTCTTTGCTTTCCTCTTCTACCGGCCAACGATAGCGATGCGTTACGCGCCCTTCGTCCATGGAAATCAATCGTACAGGAAAACCCCAAAGCTCATGCAAATGCCGGATTACAGGGTAAACGCTGCGACCGAGCGGGCGGCGGCTATCCTGTATATGGTGCAGCGTTAAGGAGCGATCACCCCGAATAGCCGCCTCAACCACCTGAATATTTGGCTCTTTGACTGACAGCGCATACTGAGAGGAAAGCGCGTCACGTACCCGGCGATAGCCCTGCTCGTTGTGAATAGCACCAACGACAAGCGTCTCGGCCTGGTCATCATCCACAATTAAAAACAGCTTAAGATCGCGCATTACTTTGGGGGATAAATACTGCTGAATAAACGATTCATCTTTGAAATTGCACATGGCAAATTCAAGCGTGCTTCGCCAGGGCGTACCGGCAATATCCGGAAACCACTGCCGGTCCTCCTCCGTCGGCGCCTCACAGATCCGTTTGATATCCATAAAAATGGCAAACCCCAACGCGTAGGGGTTAATCCCGTTGTAATAGGGGCTATCAAAATCGGGCTGGTTAATCACCGCCGCATGGGACTGCAAGAACTCCAGCATTAATCCTTCATCAACATCGCCCTCGTCATACAGGCGGTTCATCAGCGTGTAATGCCAGAAGCACGCCCAGCCCTCATTCATTACCTGGGTTTGGCGCTGGGGGTAAAAATACTGCGCTAGCTTGCGCACAATGCGCACCATCTCACGCTGCCAGGGAGCCAGTAGCGGCGCGTTTTTTTCAATAAAATACAGCAGGTTTTCCTGAGGTTCCGGCGGATAATTTCCACCGCTATGTAACCCCAGAGGGTCATCATCGCTATGCAGGCTACCGGGTAGCGGCGTTGCATTGCCGGGCAGTTCAGGAATCGTGCGCCACAGCATATTCACCTGCGTCTGCAGGTAGGCCTCGCGCTCATCCTGGCGCTTGGCTTCCTCTTCTGCGGAGATAGGCGAAGGACGCTTATAGCGGTCAACGCCGTAGTTTTGCAGCGCATGGCACGCATCCAACAGTTGCTCAACGGCATGCACGCCATGGCGCTCTTCGCACTGGGCAATGTATTGCCGTGCAAATACCAAGTAGTCAACGATAGACTCGGCATCGGTCCAGGTACGAAACAGGTAATTACCCTTGAAGAAGGAGTTATGCCCGTAGCACGCATGGGCCATCACCAACACCTGCATCATTAAGGTATTTTCTTCCATCAAGTAGGCGATACAGGGGTTGGAATTGATTACAAGCTCATAGGCCAGGCCCATCTGGCCACGCTTATAGGCCTGCTCGACGGCCAGGAACTGTTTACCAAACGACCAATGGTGATAGCCCACCGGCATGCCCACACTGGCGTAGGCATCCATCATTTGCTCAGTGGTAATCACTTCAATTTGATTGGGATAGGTGTTCAGACGGTACTCATCGGCAAGCGCGGCGAGCTTATCGTTAAAGCGCTCCAAGTCGTTGAAGTTCCAGTCAGAACCCGTCGCTATTGGCTTTTGGGACGCACTCATGGCGCACTCCTCAATACGCGGTTAACGCGCCTGATTTAAGCGGCGTTTAAACAGCTCACGAAACACGGGATAAATATCGCCGGCTCCGACAATTTGTTGCATCGCAAAGCGCTCTGGAAAGTGTTCCGCTACGCTCTGATACTCATGCCAAAGAGATTGATGGTCATGGGGGGTGATCTCCACATAGGCGTAGTACTGCAACTGCGGCATCAATTGTTTAATCAGCAAATCGCGGCAGGTATTGGAGTCATCGTCCCAATTATCTCCATCAGAGGCCTGCGCCACGTAAAGATTCCACTTCTCGGCAGGATAACGCGCCTGGATAATTTTATTCACCAGCGTCAGCGCGCTTGAGACAATCGTGCCTCCCGTTTCACGGGAATAGAAGAACTCCTCCTCGCTGACCTCTCTTGCGGCGGTATGGTGGCGCACAAACACCAGCTCCACTCTTTCATAATGTTTTTCCAGAAACAGGTACAGCAACAGGAAAAAGCGCTTGGCGATGTCTTTATGGTTTTGCGTCATTGAGCCGGATACGTCCATGACACAAAACATCACCGCCTGGCTTGAAGGTTGCGGTTGAGCGCTTAACTGGTGATAACGCAAATCGTAGGTATCAATAAACGGCACGGCCTCAATGCGCTTCTCCAAGCGCTCGATCTCGGCTTTCAGCTCGACAATACGCGCCGGATTACGCAGCACGGTGTCTTTACGTTCTTCTTCCTCCAAAGCTTGCTGGGCCTCTTTTAGTGCCCGTTTGATCGGTGCCCGCATGGCAATACGCCGTGCATAGGCTTCACGCATGGAGCGGGTAATACTGATACGCGCGGGCACGCCATCCCGGGAAAGCCCAGCACGCACCATTTTGATTTCTTCCAGCGATTTAAGCGGCTTGCGCTGTAAATGGGGAAGCTCCAAACCATCAAAGACAAACTCTAAAAACTCTTCCCGGCTAAGCGTAAACGCAAATTCGTCATCCCCCTCGCCCTGATTGGAAGCACTACCTTCACCAGCGCCGCCCCCGCCACCCTGCCCGCCAGGGCGACGAATTTTATCGCCTGGCAAAAACTCTTTATTACCCGGCGCGACAATATTGCGCGCCCCGCCAGGGCCATGCTGAAACACCGGCTCAGAGATATCCTTGGCTGGAATAGAGATTTTTTCACCACGCTCCATATCCGTAATCGAGCGCCGGTTAACCGCTTCCTCAACCGAGCGCTTGATATGCTTGCGATAGCGCTCCAAAAAGCGCTGCCGGTTAACCGCGCTTTTATGCTTTGCATTCGGCCTTCGATCAATAAAGTAGGTCATACGACCTCCCTAACCGCCAAGAGTCTTTGCTACTACTGAGACTTGCGTACGCGTAGATACCACTCGGAAAGCAAGCGTACCTGTTTCTCGGTATAGCCACGCTCGACCATGCGCTCTACAAAGTCTTCATGCTTATTCTGATCCGATTTAGACGCTTTGGCGTTAAACGAGATCACTGGCAGAAGCTCTTCGGTATTGGCAAACATCTTATGCTCAATCACGCCTTTGAGCTTCTCATAGGACTGCCAGCTAGGGTTCATGCCGTTATTCTGGGCACGCGCACGCAGTACAAAGTTGACCACTTCATGCCGGAAGTCTTTAGGGTTGGAGATACCCGCGGGCTTCTCGATTTTTTCAAGCTCTTCGTTGAGCGACTGACGGTTTAGCAGCTCGCCGGTTTCAGGGTCGCGGTACTCCTGATCCTGAATCCAGAAATCAGCGTAAGTGACATAGCGGTCAAAAATGTTCTGACCGTATTCACTATAGGATTCAAGGTAGGCCGTTTGAATCTCTTTACCGATAAACTCCACGTAGCGCGGCGCCAAAAACTCTTTAATAAAGCCCAGGTAGCGTTCGAACACTTCCGAGGGCAGTTGTTCGCGTTCAAGCGCTTGCTCAAGCACGTACAGCAGGTGTACCGGGTTGGCTGAGACTTCGGTACCGTCGAAGTTGAATACCTTTGAGAGAATCTTGAAGGCAAACCGGGTGGAAAGCCCCTGCATGCCTTCATCTACACCGGCGGCATCACGGTATTCCTGAATCGACTTGGCACGCGGGTCGGTATCCTTGAGGTTTTCACCGTCATAGACGCGCATTTTAGAGTAAATGCTCGAGTTCTCCGGCACTTTCAAGCGTGAGAGCACCGAGAACTGGGCCAGCATGCGCAGGGTATCCGGCGCACACGGGGCGGCATTGAGTGAAGAGTCTTCAAGGAGTTTCTGGTAGATCTTGATCTCTTCGGACACCCGCAGGCAGTAAGGCACCTTGACGATATATACCCGGTCTAAAAACGCCTCGTTGTTGCGGTTGTTACGAAACGCCTGCCATTCGGATTCATTGGAGTGGGCCAGAATCACGCCGTCAAACGGGATGGCGCCCATGCCTTCCGTCGGGTTGTAGTTGCCTTCCTGAGTCGCCGTTAACAGCGGATGAAGCACCTTGATCGGCGCTTTAAACATTTCAACGAACTCCATCAGCCCCTGGTTGGCGCGGCAAAGCCCGCCCGAGAAGCTGTAGGCGTCCGGATCATCCTGGGAATAAAGCTCAAGCTGGCGGATATCGACCTTACCTACCAAAGAAGAGATATCCTGGTTGTTCTCATCGCCCGGCTCCGTTTTAGAAATGGCAATTTGATGCAGCCGAGAGGGGTAAAGACGTACAACGCGGAATTGGGAAATATCCCCGCCGTACTCTTTTAAACGCTTGGCCGCCCAAGGCGACATCACGCTTTTGAGATAGCGCGGTGCAATCCCATACTCTTTTTCAAGCAGCTCGCCGTCCTCTTCAGGCGAAAACAGTCCAAGCGGCGATTCATAAACCGGCGAGCCCTTAATAGCGTAAAAAGGGATGCGCTCCATCAGCAGTTTCAACCGTTCAGCAAGCGATGACTTACCGCCACCGACAGGCCCCAGCAGATAGAGAATCTGCTTGCGCTCTTCAAGCCCTTGGGCTGCATGACGGAAGTAGGCCACGATCTGCTCAATGGCGTCCTCCATACCGTGAAATTCCGCAAATACCGGATAGCGGCGTATCACTTTATTGGAAAAGATACGTGATAGACGGGGGTCTTTGGCGGTATCGATAACGCTAGGTTCGCCAATGGCTTCCAGCATGCGCTCGGAAGCGCTGGCATAGACCTTAGGGTCACGACGACACAGCGCCAGGTACTCTTCCAGGCTCATGTCTTCTTGCTGAACGCGGGCAAAACGGTCTTGAACGTGATCAAAGATGCTCATGGAACTCTCCTATGGCCATCCCCGGACAATCACCACCCAGACGAGTATTTTTGTTGTGGTGTGCCGAACGAGGTGTCGCTCTATTAGCGTAGCCAGCATTAGCAAAATGTGATGACTAAAACTTCAACGCAAGGCCACAACGTTCGTTCAAACAGTACCTCAAAGCCTAGTAATAAAACGATAGCATATTGATGCAAAAGACTTTTAAGACCCAAGCAGCCAATCTATAGCGTTTAACGCTTAAATTGTGATTAAGGCCTTACTTGAGTGAAAAACGCTACAAAAACGCCGCTACGAGAGTAGCGGCGTAAAAACCATAAGCGTAAAGACCCTGAGGGATAAGCACTTAGGAGCGCAGCGCTTATGAAGGGCTTTCTCCAAGCGCCACTTTGATGTCAGCGATCAGCAAATCGAGTAATTCAACGGTCGTGTTCCAGGCACACACAAAGCGTGCACCGCCCGCGCCGATAAAGGTATAAAAGGTCCACCCCTTAGCCTTCAACGCGCCGATCGCCTGGGCAGGCAATTCGACAAATACGCTGTTTGCCTGGGTGGGAAACATGAGCGATACGCCAGGCAGCGACTGCAAGCCTTCCGCTAAATACTGCGCCATTGCGTTGGCATGCTGAGCATTGGTGAGCCAAGCCCCGCTTTCCAGCAACCCAAGCCAGGGGGCTGAGATATAGCGCATCTTGGACGCCAGCTGACCGGCCTGCTTGCAGCGATACGAGAAATCTTCCGCCAATTCGCGGTTAAAAAACAAAATGGCCTCACCCATTGCCAGGCCATTTTTAGTGCCCGAAAAACATAGCGCATCGACGCCCACCTGCCAGGTTAGCTCGGCTGGCGTAGCATTTAGGCCGGCACAGGCGTTGGCAAAGCGCGCGCCGTCCATATGCAGGCGTAAATCATGCTTATCGGCAATCGCACGAATGGCCAGCAGCTCTTCGCGGGTATACACCGTACCGACTTCCGTCGCCTGGGTCAGCGAAACCACTTTAGGTTTGGGGTAGTGAATGTCGCTACGCCGTGTCACTAACGCTTCAATACCTTCAGGCGTCAGCTTGCCATTCGCCCCTGGCGAGGTCAGCAGTTTGGCTCCGTTGGAGAAGAACTCGGGACCGCCACACTCGTCCGTTTCAATATGCGCCAGCTCATGGCAGATCACGCTGTGGTAGCTACGCCCCATTGCCGACAGCGCCAGCGAATTGGCGGCGGTTCCGTTGAATACAAAAAACACATCACAGTCGTAGTCGAACATTTCGCGAAAGCGGTTCGCGGCACGCTCGGTCCAACGGTCATTGCCATACGCCAAATCATCGGCTTGATTTGCTTCCAGCAAATACTCCATGGCCTCCGGGCAGATACCGGAGGTGTTATCACTGGCTAAAAAACGGGGAGTACACTCCGAAGTCATGACGATTATCCTTTTCCCTGACATTGTCTTTTGCAAACACAGTTACGGCGCCAGCTGGGTGCCACTAGCGCCTTTAACATCACGTTATGCTTAATAAGGTGATGGATCAGCCAGTCTATCGCCATTCATGGATAAGCGTCATCCGCCATTATCAACGCGCCTATAGCTGGGCGGCCAAGCGCACCCCCTGGTCAATGGCGCGCTTGGCATCCAGTTCAGCCGCCTCATCGGCACCGCCAATGACATGCACTCGCTTACCCGACGCTTCTAACGGATCAATTAAATGGCGCACCGACTCCTGACCGGCACACACCACAATGCTGTCCACCTCCAGCACGCTGTCCTCATCATTGCGGCGGATATGCAGCCCGGCATCATCAATTTTGACGTACTCGCAGCCGGTTAGAGTGGTCACGCCCCGCGCTTTGAGCGAAGCCCGGTGCACCCAGCCGGTCGTTTTGCCCAGGTACTTGCCCGGCTTGGAGGTTTTGCGCTGTAACATAACAATCTCACGCGATACGGGCGGCGCTATAGTGGCCTTTAAACCACCACGTTCGCTAACGGCCAAATCAACGCCCCACTCGTCGCACCAGGTATCAATATCCAGCGCAGGGTGTTCCTGGTGAGCTAAAAGCTCAGAGACATCAAAACCGATCCCGCCGGCGCCAATTACTGCCACACGGCGGCCTACCTGCTGAGGAGATTCAATCGCTTCGGCATAGCTCATCACGCTTTGGTGTTCAGCGCCTGGCAGCGTCAGCGTTCTTGGGCGCACCCCGCTGGCCATAACAATGTGATCAAACTCGGCCAAGGCGTCTGGCGTAGCACGGGTACTTAAACGTACATCCACCGCGTACTTTTCCAACATCACGCGGTAATAGCGCAGGGTTTCGTTAAACTCCTCTTTGCCAGGAATCTTGCGGGCATAGTTAAACTGCCCCCCAAGCTCCGCACGCTGCTCAAACAGCACAACGTGATGGCCACGGCTGGCCGCGGTAACCGCCGTGGCAAGTCCTGCTGGCCCACCACCGACCACCGCAATTTTTTGGGGTATCGCGGCAGGTTCAATCACCAGCTCGGTTTCATGACAGGCGCGTGGGTTAACCAAGCAGGAGGTTAATTTGCCCGCAAAGGTGTGATCCAGACAGGCCTGGTTACAGGCAATACAGGTATTGATTTCATCAGCCTGTCCCGCTTCGGCTTTGCGCACCCACTCGGGGTCAGCCAGAAACGGGCGCGCCATGGACACCATGTCGGCATGGCCTTCGGCCAGCACCTGCTCGGCAATCTCCGGCATATTTATACGGTTGGTGGTGATCAGCGGGATCGAAAGCGCCGCTTTAATCCGCCGGGTCACTTCCGTAAACGCCGCGCGGGGTACGCTGGTCACAATGGTGGGTACCCTAGCTTCATGCCAGCCAATCCCGGTATTGATGATGTCGGCACCCGCCGCTTCAACCGCCTGACCAAGCGTGACGATCTCTTGCCACGTGCTGCCCTCCTCCACCAAATCAATCATCGACAGGCGGAAAATAACCACAAAGCGCTCACCCACCGCCGCTCGAATACGCCTAACAATTTCCAGCGGAAAGCGAATGCGGTTCTCAAATGGGCCGCCCCAGTCATCTTCGCGCTGATTGGTGCGCTGGCAGATAAACTGGTTAATCAGATAGCCTTCCGAGCCCATGATCTCGACACCGTCATAGCCCGCCTGCTGAGCAAGGCATGCACAGCGTACGTAATCAGCAATTTGCTGCTCAACGTCTGCGTGGCTTAGCTTCCGCGGCGTAAACGGGTTAATCGGCGCCTGAATGGCCGAGGGCGCCACCAACTCAGGTGAGTAGGCGTAGCGGCCCGCATGGAGAATCTGCATGCACAGGTGCCCGCCTTGCGCATGAACGGCATTTACCACTTGGCGATGTTCCGCCAGATGAGCTTCATCGGTTAGCGCATGGGCGCCCTGAAACACCGCTCCTTCGGCATTGGGCGCAATACCCCCAGTGACAATCAAACTTACCCCCGCCCGTGCCCGCTCAGCGTAAAAAGCCGCCAGGCGGGCAAAGCCATTGGGCGCCTCTTCCAGATTGGTATGCATGGAACCCATCAGAATGCGATTGGGCAGCGTTAAATGACCAATCGTAATCGGCTGGAAAAGATGCGGGTAAGCGGGCACACGGGTCATCACGGTTCTCCTTGGTATTATTCAAACAAGCGTATGACATCCTAGCCATCACGTACAGTCTTAGCGCTTGCTCCCAACGCTAAAGCACGTAACATTATCCGGCTAACGATAAGGGAAACCGCCATGCCGCTGATTTACTTTTTACCCCCACTTGCCACCGTACTGATCTGGTCAGGCAATATGACCATCAACCAGTTAACGGTGGGCGCCATTGCGCCCAGCAGTATCGCTTTTTTACGCTGGCTGCTGGCGCTTATCGTGATGACCCCATTTGTACTGCCAGCGGTCATTCGCCATCGCGATGAGATATGCCGCAACTGGCCCAAGCTGGCTTTGCTGGGTCTTTTAGGCATGGGGTTGTGGCAGGGCCTGGGGTATGTCGCCGCTGAAACCACCACCGCTACCAATATGGGAATTCTAGCCGCCATGGTGCCGCTGCTAACGGTGTTGCTCAGCGCGCTCATTTTACGCGAGCCACCAACGCGTGGGGGCGTCGCCGGCGGGGTGCTCGCGTTTATTGGCGTTACCGTTTTGCTGGGGCGCGGCAATCCCATATCACTTTTACATCTGGAAGTAGCCCAGGGAGATGCGTTGATGGTCATCGCCGCCATCTGCTATGCCCTGTATGGCGTAATGCTAAAGCGCTGGGCAATGAACTTACCGCCCTGGGTCATGCTCTATGCCCAGGTATGTTTTGCGGTACTGTTTTTGCTGCCCCCTTATTTGCTAGGGCCCATGACACCGGTAGACGACCAGAATATCTGGCTGATCTTATACGCAGGCATTCCCGCCTCCGTCATTACCACGTTTTTGTGGATGCGGGCCGTACGTCAGATTGGCGCCAACCAAGCGAGCATTTTCATCAACCTGATGCCGCTCTTTAGTGCCCTCATCGCCATGTTCATGCTGGGCGAACAGATAGCCAGCTTCCACTTTACCGGTGGGCTTCTAATTTTAGCCGGCGTCGTCATGGCGCAAACGCTGACCCGGCCATTGGTGCGTGGAGTAGCAGCAAAAAAGCCGAGCAGTGCCCGGCAATGATATAATAGGTTGTTTTCTTTTTACTGCAGGAACCCCCTGATATGTCCCTAGAAGAACTGCATCTAAATCTCCGCAACCTTACGAGCGACGATTACGATCAGCTCAAGGCATTGATGGACGCGGTCTACCACGATATCGGCGGAGCTTGGCCCAAGCACACTATTGATAAGCTGATCCAGGCGTTCCCTGACGGCCAGATTGCTATCGAAGATGATGGCGTGCTGGTCGGCGTGGCGCTCACCGTACAGGTGGATTACGACGAGTTTTCCAACCCGCACAAGTACGACGACCTGATTGGCCATCGCGAAATCATCCTCAATGATGAGAATGGTGATGCCATGTATGGGCTGGACGTGCTGATCCACCCCGACTACCGGGGTTACCGCCTGGGGCGGCGCCTTTACGAAGCCCGTAAAGAGCTGTGCCGCTCGCATAACCTGCGCGCCATTCTGGCGGGTGGGCGGATCCCCGAATACTGCCAGCATGCCGATGAGCTGACGCCCGCGCAGTACATCGAAAAAGTCTCCCGCAAAGAGATCTATGATCCGATTCTGTCGTTCCAGCTGGCTAACGACTTTCAGGTAAAACGCCTGCTACGCAAATACCTGCCGGAAGATGAGCAGTCCCGCGGCTATGCCACTTTGCTTGAGTGGAACAACATTCTGTTCGAGCCTGCCGAAAACGTGCTGGATACGCGCCCCACTCAGGTGCGCGTGGGTGCGGTGCAGTGGCAGATGCGCGAGTTCGACTCTGTGGAGGCCGCCCTCAAGCAGATCGAATACTTTGTCGATGCCCTTTCAGACTATCAAAGTGACTTTGCCGTTTTCCCCGAGCTCTTTTATGCGCCGCTGATGGGCCTTCAAGACCGGGCAGCCCAGCAGGATCAAATGGGTGCGATTCGCTTTTTGGCGGGCTTTACCGAGCGTTTTAAAGCAGAGCTTTCACGCATGGCCGTTTCCTACAATATCAATATTGTGGGTGGCTCGATGATTGAAGTCGGCGAAGATGACCGGCTGTATAACGTGGCTTACTTGTTCCACCGTGATGGCGATGTGGAAAAGCAGGCGAAGCTGCATATTACCCCACAAGAGCGCCGTGACTGGGTAATTGAAGGCGGCGATAGCCTGCAGGTCTTTGACACCGATGCTGGCCGTGTCGGCATTCTGATTTGCTACGACGTGGAGTTCCCGGAGCTTGGGCGCCTGCTGGCCGACCAGGATATGGACATTCTGTTTGTGCCCTTCTGGACGGACACCAAAAATGGTTACCTGCGCGTGCGTCACTGCAGCCAGGCCCGAGCCATTGAAAACGAGTGCTACGTAGTGCTCTGCGGTAGCGTCGGCAACCTGCCATCAATCGAAAACCTGGATATCCAGTACGCGCAGTCAGCGGTGTTCTCACCCTCCGACTTCGCCTTCCCTCACGATGCGGTGCTCGCGGAAACCACGCCCAATACCGAGATGATTTTCTTCTCGGATTTGGATCTGACCCGACTGACCGTGGTTCGCGCCGAAGGCTCGGTGACCAATCTCAAAGACCGCCGTAAGGATCTGTTTGATCTGCGCTGGCGCGACTGGTCGCTCAAGTCCGGCGGCTCTACTGAAGGATAAACCGTAACCCGCCTCAGCAACACGCAACCAACGTAAAACGCCGCCCTATGACCTCATGAGGTCATAGGGCGGCGCTTTTGTATGCAAAGCAGCATTTATGTAGAGCAGCGTTAGCGTTAATCAGGCCAAACCAAATGGGCGGGTACTCGCCCTTTGGCATCAAACGCCACGCCTTCGTCACGCAGCTTTTGGTGCTGGCGGGCAGCGCCGCCGTGATCGGCAAGTTTTAACGATGACGCAATCACCCGATGCCAAGGCAACTGATGTCCAGCCGGCAAATGGCGCATAGCCGAGCCCACCATGCGCGGCGTAGCGCCTTCGGTCATGGCGGCAATCCGCCCGTAGGTGGTCACCCGCCCTGCCGGAATCTGATCGACAATCGTGTAAATCTGCTCAAGCAGTTCAGGGCGTGCCATTGTTAGGATCTCCGTTTCAACTTCAGGCCTTACGCCTCGGCCTTATAACGCGTCCACCTGCTGATCAATCGCCTGGAACGCTTCTTTAAGGGCAGCGCCACGCTTTGCTTCGCCCATGTTTAAACCTTCAGCGTAGACCACGTCGACATCCTTGATGCCCATCAGGCCCAACATGCTTTTTAGATGCGGCGTTTGGCTATCAAGCTCTGTACCGGCGTACATGCCACCGCGAGCCGCCAGAATGAGCGCACGCTTACCTTCAAGCAAGCCCTGAGGGCCATTTTCCGTGTAGCGGAAGGTTTCGCCAGCGCGCAGCACACGGTCAAACCAGGCTTTTAACTGCGAAGGAATGCCCAGGTTATACATCGGCACAGCAATCACCAGCACGTCGCTCGCACGCAGCTCCGCAATCAACTCATCAGAACGTGTAGCCAGCACCTTTTGCTCTTCGCTGCGCTCATCCGCCGGGGTTTGCCATGCGCCCAGCTCAGCGATATCCAGGTGGGGCAGCGCGTTGGTAATCACATTACGCGCAGTTACTTCAATCCCTTCGCGGGCCGCGGCACGCGTTTCAAAATGGCTTGCCAAGGCGTTGGACTGACCATTTTCGCCAAGTACAGAAGAGGTTATCAGCAGGGCACGAGTCGTCATGTAAATGCTCCAAAGACATAATAAATAAGAGGATTGGAGCTATTTTACGGTGATTCTGATTAATCAAAAGCGCAATGATCTGCGCGTTATATTCGATAAAATCGAATCGTTATACCACTCATAAAAAACCCCGCACGAGGCGGGGTCTTTAACTGGCTGGCTGCTACTGTTTTTTAGGCCACGCCTTGGGGTCGACCTTGTTGGCCAGCTTAGGGAACTTGCTGGGATCGAAGGTGGGCTCTTTACCCGCTTTTAACTGCTGCTCATAATCGCGGAACAGAGCGAAGGCAACGGGCGACAGCATCAAGATAGCCACCAGGTTAATAATCGCCATCATGCCCATGGAGAGATCGGCAAAGTTCCAGATCGCACCCAGGCTCGCCACCGAACCCACCATAATCATTGCCAATACCGCCAAGCGGTAAATAAACACGGCAACCGGCGCACGCCGACCGGCCAGATACTCAATGTTGGATTCACCATAAGAGTAATTGGCGATCACCGACGTGAAGGCGAACAGTAAAATCGCGACCGCAACGAACATCGCGCCCCAATCACCCACGTGGCTTGAGAGCGCCATCTGGGTCAACTGAATGCCGTTAGTCTCCTCGCCCGCCAACAGCTCCGGGCCTGCCATAATGATAATCGCCGCTGTCGCAGTACAAATCACCAGCGTATCCAGAAATACGCCCAGCATCTGGATAAAGCCCTGCGCCGCCGGGTGGTTTGGGCGTGTGCTCGCCGTGGCCGCCGCATTAGGCGCCGATCCCATACCCGCTTCGTTGGAGAACAAGCCGCGCTGAATACCATTCATGATCGCTTGCGAAATGGCATAGCCCACGGCGCCGCCAGCAGCCTGTTCAATACCAAAGGCGCTGCGGATAATCGTCATGATGGCGGCGGGGAAATCACCGATATTAAGCGCTACCACTACCAGCGCGAGGATCAAATACAGCAGCGCCATCAGCGGCACGACCAGCTCAGCAACCTTGGCGATGGACTTCAAACCACCGAAGATAATCGGCGTAACAACGACCACCAAGACTAACCCCATGGCCCAGGTGGGAACGGCAAATGCCTGCTCCATGGCCTGGGCGATGGAGTTGGCCTGTACGCTGTTAAACGCCAATCCAAACGCCACAATCAAACAGATAGAGAACAACACGGCCAGCCAGCGCAAACCCAGTCCACGTTCAATATAACGCGCTGGCCCGCCGCGGAACGTATTATCGCCATGGTCGGTTTTATAAGCCTGGGCCAGGGTGGACTCGATAAAGCTGGTCGCCATACCCACCATGGCCGTCATCCACATCCAGAAAATCGCGCCGGGGCCGCCAAAGTAAATCGCCACGGCCACGCCCGCCAAGTTACCGGTACCTACCCGGGCGGCCAAGCTGGTGGATAATGCCTGGAAAGAAGAGATGCCATCACCGGCGTCCCGGGAAGTGCGCAGCAGTTTGAACATATGACCGAAAAAACGCACCTGAACACCGCGCGTCATTATCGTAAAGTAAAGGCCTGCACCGATCAGTAGATAAATCAGCACACTGCCCCATAGCAGACCGTTGCCGCGATCAACGATCGCCGTCAACAGTTGAGGAAACGAAAAATCCATACCACACGCCTTTTTAAAATCATTTGAGGCGCTTCATTCTTCATGCCTGCACCAAAATGGCAAGAAAATTGGCGTATTTATTCCGACATTGCTCCCATAAACTTAAATTTCGCTTATTAACCATTGCCAAACCAAGGCGGCTTCCTCGCCTACCTGGCGGCGGCTTGGGCGCACCAGCCAAAAACGCTCATCGCTTGATACGCCTACTGAAAAAGGCATGACCAGGTCATTGCGCTTCCCTAACAAACGGCGATGGATTAACGCCACACCCGCCCCTTGGCTGGCTAACGCCAATGTCATCACCTGGTTGTCACAGGTGAGCGAGTGGCACTGCGCTTCCAGATGAGCAACCCTTGCCGCCTGAAGCCAGCCCGACCAACCGACCCCAAAACCTACGGTGTGAAGCAGCGTATGCCCACCTAAATCGTCAGGGGTTGTTAAGGTTTCGGCCAATGCGGGCGAACAGACAGGCAATAGCTGATCGTCACCCAAGGGGTGCATTTCTACGCCACTCCACTCGCCGCGCCCATAACGAATTTCAATATCCGCGCCCTCCGGCCTATAGTCATCGGGCCAGATAGCGCTGACCAAACGAAGGGATATTTGCGGGTACCGCTGATGAAAAGCCGCCAAGCGCGGAGCCAGCCACGATTGCTGAAAGATTGGCGTGGCACGTAGCGTTACCGGCTGCTCACTGGTCATGCCGAACACTTCGGATGTGCCTTCGCTAATACGCGAGAAAGCATCATGGATACTGGGTAGCCAAGCCTGTCCCACAGGCGTCAGGGTTAAGCTTCGCGCATGGCGTATAAAGAGTTTTTGCCCCAGGCGCTCCTCAAGCAGACGCACACGCTGGCTAATCGCTGCCTGGGTAACCGCTAATTCGTTTCCCGCAGCGGTAAAACTTAGCGTTCGTGCCGCCGATTCAAACGCCTGTAGCCATAATAAAGGTGGTAGCTGGCTCATGATAAACCTACCTATAAGTAAAACGGTGTCTTAGGGGCCAGATTAATCGTTTGTTTAACCCATGGCGACTGCGCATCCTAAGTGGCGGAATTTAAAACTTATTTCTAGCCACTTAACGAGGTAATAATGACAAGCGCCGTGTTTGCAGCAGAGAAGCGCCAAGTCCCTCAAATGGGCGAACTGACATCTTATGAGTCTGGCCCGCTAATCAGCGAGGCAACCTTGGCTGCAGATGGCGTATCGCTAACGTGGCAAACCGGTGACCGGACCACGCTACCGCTCCTTTGGCTTCGTGACCACTGCGCCTGTTCCGAATGCCGCCATCCACAAACCCGTGAACGGCTTTACCTTCCCCTGGCAGATATTGATGAACTTCCAGGTATTACCCTGGCAGAGGGACATCTGTATTTACAGTGGACAGACGGTCACGTCAGCGCTTTTCATAGCGGCTGGCTTCATCAACGCCGTCCAGAAGCGCGCCTGACATCCGCCGTTCCTGCGCCCATGCCCTGGGTCGATAACTTTTTCCCTGAGCGAATTCGCCATGCTGACTTTCTCACCCCAGAGGGTGAGAAAGCCTGGCTCACCGCCATGCTGCGCGACGGCTTGGCGCTGGTTGATGAAGCGCCGCTGATCGAAGAAGAGGTCAGCCGTTTAGCCGAGCGCATCGGGCCGCTGCGCTCAACCAATTTTGGTGCCCGTTTTGATGTACGCTCCAAACCCAACCCCAATAACGCGGCCTATACGGCGGTTGGCTTGCCTCTACATATCGACCTGCCTAATTGGCGCCAGCCGCCCGACATTCAGCTACTTTACTGCCTGCAAAACGAAGCCAGCGGTGGCGAATCACTGTTTGCCGACGGCATCCGGGTTATTAACGCGTTACGTCAGCAAGACCCCGAAGCGTTGGCGATTCTGAGCGAGACACCGATTGATTTTCGCTTTCAGGATGAAACTCACGATATTGCCTTTAAAGCGCCTGTGGTTACTCTCGACGGCCACGGCCACTTGGTAGAAATGCGCCTGAATAATTGGATACGGGACGCCCTCCACCTGCCCGCCGCACAGATGGACGCGTGGTATCGTGCCTATCGCCTGCTATGGCAACTGTTTCATAGCCAAGCACACCAGCTAGAGTTCGCGCTTCAGTCAGGGCAGATGATAGCCTTCGATAACCGCCGTGTTCTGCACGGGCGGCGTGAGTTCGACCCCAATAGCGGCGCCCGCCATCTTCAAGGCACCTATTTAGACCGCGACATGCTTGCCTCGCGCCTGCGTGTTTTGGCGCGCCATGCATAATTCGCCCCGCGCGATATAAATAAAAAACCTGCAAGGAGATCTTATGAATACCCGTCTACGCCTTTCAGTCAGCGCCGCCCTGACGGCCTCTGCGCTAGTAGCCACCGCCGCGCAAGGCGATGACCAGACGCTTGATTTCGGCGTTCCCGCCTGGCCCGGCATTACCGTTAAAACCGAAATCGCCGAACAGCTGTTAAACCCACTGGGGTATGAAACCCGCACCCAGGAAATTGGCCTGCAAGTGATTTATCAGGGCATGGAAAGCGGTGATATTGATGTCTTTTTAGGTGCCTGGCTGCCCGCGCAACGGGAAATGTTCACCCCGCGTAAAGAGTCGGGTGTGCTGATTGACGTGGCCAATAATGTCGATGGGGCACAAATGACGCTGGCCGTACCGGCGGATGTGTATAACAGCGGTATTCAGAGCTTTGCAGACCTGGATGAGCACCGTGACCAGTTCAATGGCCGAATCTATGGCTTTGGCGCAGGATCTGCTGCCAGTGAAATTCTTAACGAGGCCATTGATAGCGATGCCTGGGGTCTGGGTGACTGGAATCTGGTCGATACCAGCGAAGTTGCCATGCTGTCTGCGGCGCGTGACGCCATTTCCCGCGAAGAGGCAATCGTTTGGGTCGGCTGGACACCGCACTGGATGAATCTGGAGCTGCCCATGCGTTACCTGGATGACCCTGACAATCTGTTTGGCGAAAACAACGGTGAGAGCGATGTCCTCACCCTACTGCGCACCGATTATGCGGAGGCTAACCCCAATCTCACTATATTTTTTGAGCAGTTCAGTTTTACCGCGGATGAGCAGAGCTGGATGATTCAAGCATTTGGGCAGGAAGAGCGAGCGCTTTCAGAGGTTGCCACCCAATGGATTAACGAACACCCCGAGCGTATTGAAGCCATGCTCGCCGATGTCATGACCAGCGACGGCGATCCCGCCTGGCCAATAATTGAAGCGCAGCTTGAGCGTTAAATACTAACGCAAGATGCCTTGAATGAGCGCTGACAACGCCTCTTCATCCCACCGGCGGGCTCGCGTATGCTATGGCTTTCTTATTCGCCAGCGCCTTTTTTTACCGGTGGGAGACAGGATGTCACGTACATTATTGAAAGGGCTTGGCCTGCTGGTGGGTTTGCTGGCGCTCGCCATCATGTGGAGCTGGTTGCAGCAGACAGGTTTACTTACTCAGGCGCACCTTGCCGAACTGGCCGACCTCGTTAGCCAGTGGCAAACCGAGCCTTGGATGTTTGCCGCGGTGATTGCCGTTTACACCGGCACGCAGCTCATCATGTTCCCGCTCAGCCTACTGGTGGTCGTTACCGGGTTGCTGTTCGGGCCTGCGTGGGGGTTGGCGTATGCCACACTGGGCACGCTCAGTTCTTCGGTTGTTTCTTACTGGGTAGGCCATTGGCTGGGGCGCGAAGCGCTAATGCGCTATGGCGGCCGCCATCTGCGTGGGCTTTCGGGCTATCTATCCGGGCGCGGCATTCGCACCATGACGGTGATTAATCTCCTGCCGCTGGCACCGTTTACGTTAACCAATATGTTAGCGGGTGCGTTTCATCTCAACTTTCGGGATTACATGATTGGCTCAACCCTGGGGATTGTGCCAGGGCTTGCGGCGGTCATTCTGCTGGGCAGCCAGCTTGGCGCACTCTTTACCGCCACCTCGCCACAAGAGCTTATAATCGCTGGGCTTGGGCTGGTAGCGGGCATTGGTTTACTGTTTGTCCTCAAGCGCTATGCGGCCCGGCGAACGCCTGAGCCTAAATAGGCTTACCGAGACGCCGCATGATATTTGGCCAGTACATCTGCGTAAAAACCGCCCACCGTGGTGGCAAAGTTTTTGATATCGAAATCGGCGGCAAACTCGCGCGCCTGATTCCCAAGGGTCTGTCTTAGCGCTTCATCACCAGTCAGCTCGAGAATACGCCATCCCCATGCTTGGCGATTCTGGGGCGTTTTATAACCATTAAAACCTTCCCGCACCACGTCATCGATGCCGCTGGAACGCACGGCAACAACCGGCATACCGGCCGCCATTGCTTCAAGGATGACCATTCCCTGGGTTTCCGAGGTGGAGGCAAATACAAACACATCCCCCAGATGATAATAAAGCGCCATCTCCTCAGGGGGTACAGCGCCCGCCAGCGTAACGTCATCAACCAATCCCAAGCGTTCTATCTGCTGTTGTATCGTCTGGCGATCCGGTCCTTCACCTATCAGGAGTAGGTGTAAATCGTCATGGCCCTGCTGCTTGAGCTCCGCTAGCGCATCCAGCATAAAACCAATATTTTTTTCCTGGCTGATACGCGAAACGCTGACCAGTATTTTTTGCGCCGGCTGAATACCCAGCTGCTCGCGCAGGGTGGCTAACGAAGATTCATCCACCTGCTGAAAACGAGCAAAGTCGATGCCCGTCGGCTGCACGAGTGTGGGCGTTTTAACCCCAATCATGCGCAAGTACTCTTCGGCTGAATAGGTAGGCACGATGACCCCCTGGCAGCCGTTTGAAAAACGCTTGATCAAATAGTGCGAGATCAAGTTACGAAACAAGATGCTGGGCAGGGGCACAAAATGCGCATAGTGCTCCAGGCGGGTGTGATAGGTGTACACCACCGGCACTTTTAACCGCCGCCCCATTAATAACCCCATTGACCCCAACCAAAACGGGTGATGGACATGGATGATATCTGGCTTAAAGGCACGCATGTAGCGGCGAAAACGAGCATTAAACGGGTTAGTTAAACGAAACTCACGCTTTTCACCAAAGGCCATCAACGTAGGAATGCGTTTGATTGCCGCATCGTCCTGCCATGCTTCGCGATAACGCGGTACATAAAGCTGAAGCGTATGGCCCAGCTCGCTCAGCCCACGGCGCAGGCGGTCAACCGACACTGATACGCCCGATACAAAAGGAAAATAGTTGTTGGATACCATAGCCACTCTTAGCGGCTTTCCCAAGTAAGGCGTTGGATCAATATCAAAGTCAGGATAGTAGTGCCGCTCTTCAAAAATCAGCTGATACAGCCGCATAGCCAGAAGGGTTAAAAGGCCTACGATCAATAAAAACCGCGGATAGCTGATATAGAAAAACGCATAAATAGTGGAGCCGATACTGCTTAGCATCCGCCACCAGCCGGGCAGATTCACGTTTAAGCGTATGGGAGTGACCGTGACATTTTCGCCGTTAACATCCACCACCACATAGTGGTGAAAACTGCTTTCGGCATTCATTAAAATGCCCCCCGCCCCACCGGTGGTGATGTAATTGACGCCATTAACGGTTTGATCAGAAAAAAGCGACAAGTTCGCTGAAAACACCGTATCCACCGCATAGCTTTCGGCGAGCCGCATAATGCCGTCGCTCAAAGCGGCATCGTTTAAATAGTTATCTGATTCAAATGGTGGCGCCTCATTAATCACGTTATGCAGCGGAAGGCCGACAAAAACAAACCGGTGCTGGACCTCTGACGCCGCAAGCTCACGCTCCAGCCAGTCCAACTGCCACGATGTTGACGACTTGCCGGTGCCGTCCAGAAAAATGAAGTGGCTGTTACCCGCCACAAACGAGTAAAAATGCGGGCCAAAATGCTCATAGAAAAGATAGCTGCCAAAATCACTGTCTTCGTTATCCCCATAGGTGAGCAGATAGGGGATATTGAGCTCCTCCATACTATCGTAAATGGCTTGGTAGCTCTCCTGCTGGCCACTGCTAACGGCGTTGCCCGCAGAAACCAGAAAGTCGATACCGCCCTGATTAATCTGGGGCACGATTTCATTGCGAAACACGCTCACCGAGTTGTTGATATTACCTACCACGGCAAATCGGTAGGCATCGCGTTCAGAAAGCGTGTCGCGGATGTCCGCAACCTCCAGGGTATGTACCGATTCAAACGTAGGCTCGGCCATGTAAAGCCATACCTGGTGAGTAACCAGAACAGCTACCAACGCCAGATTAAGCACAAAGAAAAGCCGTATCCAGCGCTTATGAGAACGTTGGAAAGCACGCAGGAAAGAGCGTTGAGAGGACATCTAGAACGGCTTACTCATGTGAATTAGACAAATAATATAACGGTATATGCATTTAGCGTGTTTCGCAGCCGTTGAGTGTCGCTAACAAGCGTCGAGGACCGCCGTGGTCGCGATGCTCGCCTAACCAAAGGCCTTGCCATGTACCCAGTGCTAACCGCCCATCGCGCACGGCAAGCGTTACCTGGGTGCCCAACAAACTGGCGGCCACATGCGCAGGCATATCATCGGGGCCTTCCAGCGTGTGTCGAAAGTAGCTCAGCCCTTCGGGTATCAGATTACCCATAAAAGCATTTAAATCATGCCGTACATCCGGGTCGGTATTTTCATTAAGAGTAAGCGACGCCGAAGTATGCATGAGCTGCAGGTGCAAAAGTCCCACGCAGCATTCCGACAAGCAAGGCAGTGCACGAGCCACCTCATCGGTAATCAAGTGAAATCCCCGTGCCAACTCAGCCAAGTGAATTTCCTGCTGATGCCACATAAAATACTCCTTTATTCGGCGCGCCTTTATTTTAAGGTCATGCTCACCGTAGCCGATTTATTAGCGCTTATCGTTTGGCCACGCGGATAAGATACCCATTTTATCCAATGGTTTCCGCCGTTAGGCGATGACTTCGTACATTAGCTAGATGATAACTATCAATGGGCACTGGTGGCAGGTCCTGATCGTGATTACCTATGGATTCTTTCGCGCACGCCCACGTTGGATAGCGACACTGAGCAACGCCTTCGTCAACGGGCTGCCGAGCTCGACTTCCCGACCGATGAGCTGATTAGGGTAGCTCATGGTGAAGAGTGTCCCCGCCATTAACGAAGCCTTTGTACCGCAGGTAGCGGTGGCACCCGCCCGGTAATCTCACGCTGCACGTAGTCGATAAACGCGCGTAACCGGGCAGGCACATGGCGGCGCTGCTCAAACACCGCGTAGAAATCCGCCCGCACGCCTTGCCATTGCGTCAATAACGGCTGCAGCGCTCCACTGGCAAGGTGCTCGTTCACATCCCACCAGGAACGCAGCATAACACCATGACCATCCAGCGCCATGCGGGTAATTACCTCACCATCATTACTGGCAAGCCGCCCACTGACTTTCACCGACTGAACGTGCTCCGGGTCATCGCAACGCTCAAAACGCCACAGCGGAAAATCCGTATCGTTTTCACGAATCAGCAAGCAGGTCTGGCGTGAAAGTTCCGCAGGTGTCGTCAATGCCGGCATTTGGGCAATATAGGCAGGTGCGGCACACAGCACCCGACGATTGGGCAAAATAGGCTTGGCGATTAAACGTGAATCGGGCGGCTCGCCAATCCGGATGCCCACATCAAAGCCGTGGTCGCTTAGGTTCAAAGGAAAATTGGTGAGCTCTAACCACCCTTCTACCTCGGCGTGGGCTTCGCAAAACGTGGATAGCAGCGGCGCGATATGCCGCCTCCCAAAGCCGAAGGTCGCATTGACCCGCAGCCGCCCACTGAGCCCATGGCGGTGCGTATCGGTAAGTGAATTTTCAAGCTCCCCCAGCTCATCCAAAATCAGCGCCCCGCGGGATAAATAGCGCTCGCCTTCCGCTGTCAGCGTTAGCCGCCGGGTGGTCCGTGCGGCAAGCTCTACGCCTAACCTTGCCTCTAACTGCTTGAGCCGTTTGCTTACCGCCGACAGCGAAAGCCCCAGCTCGCGTGCCGTTGTGGTTAAGCTTCCCGCACGGGCCAACGTCTGAAAAAACGCAAGGTCGTCTAATGCCGACATGGATTCTCTACTTTTAGGCAACAATAGTTTGCATAGTAGCCTGATTATTATCTTTCCCAAAGCCGCTACACTTTCCTAGCAACTGTTATTAAGAGCTGTTCTTAGCAACGATTTTTTAATAACGAGTCTTAACAACAAACCAGGAGTCCATATGGCCCACCGCATTGCAGTTATCGCTGGCGACGGCATTGGTACTGAAGTCATGCCCGAAGGTATCCGTGCCTTAGAGGCCGCCGCCAAACGCTTTAATATCGACCTTGAGTTCACGACGTTTGAGTTTGGCAGCTGCGACTACTACCTTGAGCATGGTCAGATGATGCCAGACGACTGGTTTGAACAGCTCAAAGATTTCGATGCACTGTTTTATGGTGCCGTGGGCTGGCCTGAAAAAGTCCCTGACCACATTTCCTTATGGGGATCGCTGCTCCAGTTCCGCCGCCGGTTCGATCAATACATTAATTTGCGCCCCTGCAAACTAATGCCCGGCATTAAAAGCCCCTTGGCCGGCCGTGAACCAGGCGATATCGACTTTTACGTGGTACGCGAGAATACCGAAGGCGAGTACTCAAGCATTGGCGGCAAGATGTTTGAAGGCACCGAGCGCGAAATCGTCATTCAGGAAACCGTGATGAGCCGCATAGGCGTTGACCGGGTGCTGAAGTACGCGTTTGACCTGGCACAAACCCGCCCGCGTAAAAAGCTCACCTCAGCGACCAAGTCCAACGGCATCTCCATCACCATGCCCTACTGGGATGAGCGGGTCTTGGAAATGGCCAAGCAGTACCCGGACATCAGCGTAGATAAATTCCATATCGATATTCTAACCGCCAACTTCGTGCTGCATCCGGACTGGTTCGACGTGGTCGTGGGTAGCAACCTGTTTGGCGACATTCTGTCCGACCTGGGTCCGGCGTGTACTGGCACCATCGGCATTGCCCCTTCGGCCAATATTAATCCGGAAGGCAAATTTCCCAGCCTGTTCGAGCCGGTACACGGCAGCGCCCCGGATATTGCAGGCAAGGGTATCGCCAACCCGATTGGCCAGATCTGGTCTGGCGCCATGATGCTAGAACATCTTGGCTATAAAGAAGCCGCTGATGCGATGGTCACGGCGATTGAAAACGTGCTTAGCGAAAGCGACAGCCAAGTGGTCACCCGCGATGTTGGCGGCCAGGGCACTACTGAAAGCCTGGGTCGCGCGATTGCTGACACCATTGCCAAGTAACGTTTATTCAGCCTAAAACCAGCTGCCCGAATGAAACATGTCGGGCAGCCGTATGCATGACTTATAGCAGCTTATGTTCTACCTTTTGTTTGAGACTGTACTTAAGATCGTATTTAAGACCGTACTTGAGACCGTACTTGAGACCGTACTTAAGACAGTATTTGAAACAGTTTCGGATTCGCTTCGCCAATAGCGCTAATAACAAAAGCTAGGACAATCCCATGAAACTTGGACGTCGCCAGTTCCTCTCGGCAACGGCTGCTTTAGCCGCTGTCGGCACCTCATCTCCGCTCTTTGCTTTCCAAACCTCACAGGGCGCCGTCCCTGATCGCTACCCTATTGATGCCTGGAAAGTCGAAGATCCACGATTCAATGATTACATGATTTTCAACAGCCCCTTGGAACGCCACTGGAGCGGTGGGCTATGGACTGAAGGACCGGCATGGAATGCCGTGGGACGCTACGTTGTCTTCAGTGATATCCCACGAGCCCTACAAATGCGCTGGGACGAAGCGACTGATCAGGTCAGCGTTTTAAGACACAATGTCGGGTACTCCAACGGCAACACGTTTGATCATCAAGGGCGTTTAATCTCCTGCGAGCACTACCCATCACGCGTGCTGCGCTACGAATGGGATGGCAGCACCACGGTGCTGGCCGAGCGCTATCAGGGTAAACCCCTGAACGCCCCTAACGATTTAGTGGCGCTGCCTTCGGGTGGCGTGATCTTCACCGATCCGGGATATGGCGCTCATTTTGACTACGAGGGTAAAAAGCGCGCTCTGGAGCTCGAAACAGCGATCTATTACGTCGACGATAGCCTTGATGAACCTATCAAGCTCACCGAAGATATCCACAAACCCAACGGAATCGTGCTGACACCGGATGGCCGTAGTTTCTATGCCAGCGATAGTGCCCCGACCCATTTTGAAGAGCCCGCCAGAATCATTCGCTGGACGCTTAGCGAGGACGGACGAAGCGTCAGCGACCGACAGGTAGTCGTCACCAGCGAAGATACGATTTTCGACGGCATGGCCTGCGACATCGACGGTAATATCTGGTCGAGTGCCAACGGTGGAGAAGGCATTGATGGCGTAGTGGTATTCTCGCCGGAAGGCGAGCTTTTGGGCCGCGTTTTATTACCCGAGGTTTGTTCCAACGTGTGCTTCGCCGGCCAGGGGCGTAACCGCCTGTTTATGACAGCTAGCCAATCCATTTACACCATTTACACGGCGACTCGCGGAGCGTAGCTATTGATAAAGCCTCACTGAATTTCATCAGTGAGGCTTGCGTTTTTCAGGCTAGGCTAAAGTAGCGGTTAACCCGCCAGCTTCGCGGCAATTTTTGCAACGTGCTCGCCCTGAAAACGGGCGAGTTTCAGCTCTCGCTCGCTGGGCTGGCGAGAGCCGTCGCTACCGGCAAGCGTTGCCGCGCCGTAGGGATTGCCGCCACTTACTTCTGAAATATCGAACTGCTCTTCAATGCCGTAGCCGATCGGCACGATCACCATGCCGTGATGGGCAAGCGTCGTCCAAGTAGACGTGACCGTCATCTCTTCGCCACCGCCGGTTCCGGTAGACGTAAACACGCTAGCCACTTTGCCACGCAGCGCGCCGCTTGCCCATAAGCCACCCGTTTGATCAAGGAAGGTTCGCATTTGGCCCGTCATATTGCCAAAACGGGTGGGGGTGCCAAAAATAATGGCGTCGTAATCGGCAAGTTCCTGAGGAGTTGCTTCCGGTGTATCGTAATCCTGCTTGCCCCCTGCGTTTTTGAAGGCTTCTTCCGGCATAGTTTCAGGTACGCGTTTGACGCTTACCTCCACCCCACTTACCTGCTTCGCCCCTTCAGCAACGGCTTTGGCCAAGGTATCAACATGGCCATACATGGAATAGTAAAGTACCAATACCTTTGTCATTGCTTACTCCTTTGAACTGTGTTTTTAACAACCAGGTTTTAGCTGCGTTAATGGCATCCCACAGGGGAATGACTACACCATAGCCTAGCGCGCTATAAGCAAAAGCGAATGTTTTCATCGGCTACTTTCGGTTTTCTCCACGGCTTTTACCTTGCGCAGATACACCGCGGTGACTAGCTTTTAACAGTTGAATTTAACAAATGAGTTTTTAACAAATGATTGTGCCGCGAACGACAAGGACCCCGTCAAATGACTATATTTGAAGCGCTACGCAAAGATCATGATCTACAGCGTGACCTGATGGAACGCTTAGTCAACACTCACGGTGACAGTGAAGAGCGCGATACGCTTTATCAGCAGGTTAAGCATGAGCTACAGCATCATGCTATCGCTGAAGAACGCGCGTTTTATATTCCGTTAATGGAATTGGACTTAACCCAGGAAAAAGCCCGCCACAGCGTCGCCGAGCACCATGAAATTGACGAGCTTCTTGAGCAGTTAGATAGCACCGACTATAGCGCGTCAAGCTGGCTGACCTATGCCAAGCAGCTACAGCATCTGGTCACTCACCATCTGGATGAAGAAGAGCAGGAAGTCTTCCAACTGGCAGGTCGTGGCCTGAAAGCGCCACAAAAAACCTCGCTTGCCGGTGAGTACGAAGAAGAAATGCAGCGTCTGCGTCAAGCCTAAGCTTTACAGAGAAGTTAGCCCCGCCCTTGTTAAACGCTCGCCTTTTGGCGAGCGTTTTAGGTTATCGTCTTACACGAGGGCACCCGCCATTTTCATAACCACGACGCCAATACTTGCTCCCACTCTTGAGCATGTTAAACATGACAAGTGAATTTTTAACTAATAACATGAGGCTGATGATGCTGGAGCACTGGCTTGACTGGACCCTGGATGACCGTCTGCCCACACGGCGAAGCGGCCGATTTGCCAGTGGCTCTTATACGTTTCACGCCCCTGGGGTGATGGAGCTTACCCCGAAGACGCCTCAACCCGATGCCCACTGCTGTATTTTTTCAGCCGCCATTCACGGCAATGAAACGGCCCCAGTCGAGCTGATAGGTGCTTGGCTGAGCGCTTTGGAAGCTGGAAGTATCACGCTTGGAGCGCCAGTACTGGTAATTCTGGGCAACATTCCTGCATTACGTGTCCAGCAGCGCTTTATCGAAACCAATCTTAACCGGCTCTTTAACCGCGATTTAAGCGACAGCGGTGTAGAACCTGACCGTGCCCGCGAACTAATGGCCGCCGTGGATAGGTTTTATACAGACCACGCCCAACGTCCCAAACTGCATTACGATTTGCATACCGCGATTCGTGACAGCCTTTTTCCACGTTTTGTCGTAGAACCATTTTCAAAAACAGCCACTACGGCCGATCAATGGCATTGGCTTGCCGCAGCTGGCATGCAGGCGGTACTTCATCAACATCAGACAAGCTGGACATTTTCTCACTACAGCAAGCACTATCATCAAGCGCAGGCGTTTACCTTTGAGCTGGGCCGGGTAGCGCCTTTCGGGCAAAATGATATGGCACCGCTTGCGCCCATGCAGGCGCTGTTAACCGCACTAAGTCAAGGTCAAACGCCCCCACGGCAGGTTCCGAACAAGATGACGTTTTTCCAGGTCCAGCATGAACTTATGCGTCAGGCGGAAGACTTTACTCTTTACTTTGCAAGCGACACGCCCAATTTCAGCTGCTTTGAGCCGGGGACCCGCCTGGCGTGGGATAGCGTAGCGGGCGATTTCATCGTGGGTGACACACCACTTTACGTGGTGTTCCCTAATGCTAATGTCGCTATCGGCGCTCGGGCGGCGCTTTTAGTATCACCGTCCCAAACAGTAAATTAGGCGGCAAAATCATCAATAGTTATTTAATAACAACAACCTAGGGGCGAATCAAAGCCATAATGCGGATAACTTGCGGCAGACTTCCTACATTTATCGTATAAGGAAAGCACGCAATTTCTGCTGGGCCTGATAGAATCGCCACTTTTTTCGCGCCAGCCGCATTCGACAACATACGCAAAATAAACGTGTTGCTACCGCGGCGACTTTGTACTGGAGCCTATGTTTATGGCCGCTACTCCCCTGGAAGTGCGTAATATTAAAAAGCGCTTCGGCGATACAGAAGTTTTAAAAGGCCTCTCACTTGAAGCTCAAAAAGGTGATGTGATCACGCTGATTGGCGCTTCAGGGTCAGGCAAGAGTACCTTTTTGCGTTGCATGAACCTGCTCGAGCAACCCGATGAAGGCGAGATTATCCTTCACGGCGACCCAATCCGCTTTAAGCAAACCCGGCATGGGCGTGAACCCGCCGATTGGAAGCAGGTCGTGCAAATGCGCGCCAAGCTTTCGATGGTGTTTCAGAACTTCAATCTGTGGGCGCATATGACGCTGCTTGAAAACATTATCGAAGCACCGGTTCATGTACTAGGCATCCCCAAGAAAGAAGCCATCGAACAAGCCAACGCCTTGCTTGAACGTGTGGGATTAACCGCTCGCGCCAATGCCTACCCTGTACAAATGTCGGGCGGCCAACAGCAGCGCGGCGCGATAGCCCGGGCGCTGGCCATGAATCCAGAAGTCATGCTGTTTGATGAACCGACCTCTGCGCTTGACCCTGAATTGGTCGGCGACGTGCTGAAAGTCATGCGCGATCTGGCCAATGAAGGGCGCACCATGGTGGTGGTCACCCACGAGATGAGCTTTGCCCGGGACGTTTCAAGCCAAGTGATCTACCTTCATCAAGGGCTGGTGGAAGAGGCCGGTAAGCCTGATGAGGTATTGGGCAACCCGCAGTCGTCTCGGCTTAAACAGTTTCTTACCCCCCACTACTGATCTGCGAGGCGACCATGCTGGATTTGCAAGGGTACGGCCCGCGTTTGATCGAAGGCGCTGGGGTTACCGTCCAACTAGCCGTTTTATCGCTTCTGTTAGCCGTTGCGCTAGGCTTGTTGACCGCCACAGCCAAGATGTCGCGTAACTGGTTTTTACATCGCACGGCCACGCTCTACACCACGCTCATTCGTGGTGTGCCTGACCTTGTGCTGATGATGCTGCTGTTTTACGGCGGCCAGATAGGCGTTAACGCCATTAGCGACATTCTTTATTACGATTTTGAGATTGATCTTTATATCAATTTCAACGCCTTCGCCGCAGGCGTGCTGACCATCGGGTTTATTTTCGGTGCTTATATGGGAGAAACCTTCCGTGGCGCCTTCATGGCCGTGGATAACGGCCAGATAGAAGCAGGTAAAGCCTACGGCATGAGCAGCGGCCTAGTTTTTCGACGCATTCGGTTTCCGCAGATGATGCGTCATGCCCTGCCTGGGCTTTCCAACAACTGGATGGTCCTGCTGAAAACCACCGCGCTTGTGTCGGTGATCGGCCTGACCGATATGGTTCGCGTGGCAGCAGAAGCCTCTCGCGCCACCCACGAGCCGTTTGTGTTTTTAATTCCTGTAGCGGTTGCCTACCTGTTGATTGCCAGCGTCTCCGAGTGGATTTTTGCCCGGTTACAAAAGCGCTACGACATCGGCTTCGGGGAGCATTGAAATGCCAGATATTTCCGCTTGGTTCAACGATCTTTTATCCGGCAATCTGATTTTCACGCCGACCACACTGGGCTATTACTGGACAGGGCTTGTGACCACCTCACAGCTGGTGTTCCTGTCGTTAGTGATCGGGCTGGCACTGGCGGTGCCGCTTGCCATCATGCGCAGCTCGCGGCGTAAATGGATCAGCCTGCCGGTGTATGTGTACACCTACGTGTTTCGCGGCACGCCGCTGCTGATCCAGCTGTACATTATTTACTACGGCGTGGTGTTTTTTGACGGTATTCAGGAAAGCTTTTTCTGGCCGATTTTCCGCGAGGCGTTCTATCCCGCGCTGATCGCCTTTACGCTTAATACCGCCGCCTACACGACCGAGATTTTCCGGGGTGCCATCAAGGCAACGTCCAAGGGCGAAATCGAAGCAGCGCGTGCTTACGGTATGTCTCAGGGGCTAATGATGCGGCGTATTATTATCCCCAGCGCCTTTCGCCGTGCCCTGCCCGCTTACGGCAATGAAGTAATTTTCATGCTACATGCCAGCGCCATTGCCAGCGTAGTCACCCTGATGGATCTGACCGGTGCGGCCCGCTATGTCTACTCACGGTTCTATACACCGTTTGAGCCATTTCTGTTCGTGGCGTTGATTTATCTTTGTCTTACGTTTGCCATCCTATTCTTCTTCCGTTTTCTGGAAAAGAAATTGCTGGCTCACCTTAAGCCGCAAACCCTTTGATCGATTAGGCTTAATAGTAAGCGTCAAACAAACGTTGGTTCACATAGCGTATTTCTCTTTTCGCCAACCTCAACCTGGGTTACGTTAAAGAGGATCACCTTGTGTGAACCTGTTTTACAACGGAGCTTAATAATGAAAAAACTGCTATCGGTTTCCTTGATCGGCTTGGCGGTGGCTGCGGCCTCTTCTGCACAGGCACGCGACTATGACCACGTGCGCATCGGCGTTGATGTTCCTTACGTTCCGATGGAATACCGCACTGCTGAAGGCGACCTAACCGGTTTTGATATTGACCTGGGTAACGCCATGTGTGAAGAAATCGGCGTTACCTGTGAATGGGTCGAGCAGGAATGGGACGGCATTATTCCGGGTCTTCTGTCACGTAACTATGATGCGGTCATGTCGTCCATGACGATTAACGATGAGCGTCGCCAGCAGGTGCTGTTCTCAGAGCCCTACATCACCATGCCGTCAGCCTGGTTTGCGGCAAGCGACCTGGATATCGATGAAGCCAACGAAAAGACCCTTGAAGGCCTGACCATCGGCGTTCAGCGCGGTACGCTTCAGGACAACTACGTCACCGACAACTACAGCAGTGTCGCCGATATCAGCCGCTACTCTACTGCCGATGATATGGTGCTGGATATGGACGCTCAGCGTCTGGATATCGTCTTCCTCGACTTCCCGATCGGCCAGTCCACTCTGGTTGAGAACGAAGATGGCGACTACACCATCGTGGGCGAGAAAATCTCCGAGCCTAAAGAGTACTTTGGCGACGGTTTTGGTATCGCCTTCCGCCAGCGTGACGAAGCGCTTGCCGAGAAATTCAACGAAGCGCTCGCCACTCTGAAAGAAGATGGCACCTACGACGAAATCCACGCCCGCTACTTCGGCGAAGAGTAATCGTCTCGTCTCCCCGGTTTATGCCGGGGAGAAGCCCCTGCTTAGCCTCTTCCATACTATTTCCTCGCCTCTTTTCTACTGCTGCCCCATGACGCCGTTCCGGGCATTTTTTTATCTTTAAACCTTGGCTTACATACAGCGCTTCCTCGAATTGCTACCAAGATGAGTAAATTCAGTGAACTAGCCGTGCTACTATCAGTCTCTCAAAGCAAGCTAGTGACCGACAGGGAGGTTTTATGGTTAATGCATCGTCACCGTTACGACCCTCTTCCCATTGGACGGGCTGGGGCCAGTGGCTCGCGTTGATCACCATGACGGTGGATCATCTTACCCGCTACGTACTTCCTTGGGATTTAAGCTGGGCAGGTTCTTCCATCGGTCGAATCGCTTTTCCGCTATTTGCCGCCATGGTGGCTTGGCATGGGTTGTTCAATACGCGTAATCCCTTACGCTACTCGCGGCGTATTCTAATTATCGGCCTGGTAGCACAAGTGCCCTACATGCTGATGCCGCGCGCCTCTGATGCGCTGATTCTTAACGTGTGTTTTACCCTGGCAAGTGGCCTGGCTCTGGGTACGCTGGTACGTCAGGGCTGGCAGCATTACCAACAGCAAACCCTGGGGTTTGGCTGGCTTCTGCTAGGTGCGGCGGTAGGCGTTACGCTTTGGTATCTGCTGGGCTTCTGGGTGGAGTATGGTCACAACGGCCTGCTGTTGATTCCTCTGCTCATGTTTGCCATGCATGCGCTAAGTCAGGCAGGGTCTCATTTTCAATCACGCTTATGGGCAGGCCTCGCGGCATTTCCGGTACTCTGGATCGCCGGTCAGATGAACGCCTCGGACATGGCTAAATCCTTCACGATAGCTACCTGCTTGGTTGTGCTGATACTCGCCTCAGGCGCTGCCCGGCGAGTCGCCCCCGTACAGCTTGCCATGCCGCGTAGGCTTTGGTTGGCCTGGTATCCCGGGCACTTTGCCTTAATAGCGCTGTGGCTGCTTGTCAGCGGTCAACTCGCCATTTAAACGTCTTGCTGAGAAGAGCCGGGCTGCGTAAAGTTTTCCTTAACGGCCTTACGCATCCACGGCTGGTAGCGTTTCATCTGATTGCGCCCCTCGGCTTTGGCTTGATACATGGCAATATCTGCCTGCTTTAACATTTCAGGAGCATCGCAATGCTCTGTTTCAAAGCAGGTGTAGCCTATGCTGGGCGTTACTTTCAGCCAACGGTTTTCCAAGCGGTAGGCGCCTGCAAGGATCTGCTCTAACCGCTGCATAAAATCCTGAACCTGCTGTTCGGCTATTGAGCTATTGGCTGTCTCGAACAATGCTAGCAGTACAAATTCATCACCACTCAAACGTGCGGCCATCCCCGTTTCACCTTTGCACTGCTCCAAGCGGCGAGCCACCTGTATTAACAAGTCATCCCCCGCAGCATGCCCCAAGCTATCGTTAATAAGCTTGAAACGATCCATATCCAAAAACACGATAAGTCCGGTTTTGAGCAATTTTTCATCGCTCAAGCGGTTCAAGCTATCAATAAACAGTCGGCGATTAGGAAGATCCGTCAACGCATCGTAATAAGCCTGTCGATAAATTATCGCTTCAGAGCGCTTTTGCTCGGTGAAATCTTCAATAATCGCAATACCGCCGATCTTATGATCACTTGCCGTACGCACCGCGTTGAAAAACGATCGCAGCGGCGTTCCCTGGTCATGGCGGGGTAGGTAAAAGGTACCCTCGTAATACCCCGTGCCTTTTTCCAGAGCATCAGCCACCGCTGTTGCTACCTTCTGATCTGCACGGTGATCCAGCATGCAGTACCCAAGCAATTGATCGCGTGTACCACCCAATATTTCCAGCAGCTTGTCATTGCAGTTGGTAATCACGCCTTGCGAATCAAAGTGCAGAACCCCCAGCGGGGAGTGTAAATAAATAGATTGATAACGATCTTCGCTCTCTTGAAGCAGGGCTTCTCTAGAGGCCATCTCCACACGTAGTGCGATGTTGTCGTGGATAATGTGGCTAAGCCTACGGCTGGTGACCAGTATCAGGCCCATGAAAAGCAGCACCAGCAAGCACATTTGTGATGAAAGTTGCCCGCCATAAAGCAAGAACTGAATGGGTAATGGCAGCAAGATTGGCATCACAAAAAGTATAGCCACCCACCATACCGACGACAGTGTTGTCACACCACCAGCGGCAATGCCCGCCATCACGATAGTGAGAATAGTCGTTTGTTTGGCGTACTCTGGGCTAAAAAACAGAATCGAGGCAGCCCCCCACACACAGCCAGCTAGAAAAGCGCTCTGAGAAAACCACAGCAACCAATCGGGATTTTTTTGATTATTAGCCGACGCATGATGATATCGATAAGCCAACCTCAAACGTAATATCGAAACCAGTATTAAGGCAGCCAACCAGCCCATCAATAATAGCGCGCTGACGATTGTCCACAGCGCCGCTACCAGCAGGCCACCTGCAAATATGCTAGTTAGCACTGGCTGCCATAGCTTTTCATAGAGCAGGCAGACTTTCTCTACCTGTAAACGGCAAGCCGCTTTTTGATGAGCGTACGGATGGCCGCCAAACCTGAACAGCTTGGCGTTCATCCTTGCAAGAGGCGGCATACTGACATCCTGATTATTAATCTTATTTTATATAATCGGCAGATATGCATATTTATTAAATCAATAGTTGGAATACTTTAAGGATACCAACCCTCTGCGCTAGCCCCTGGCGTGCAAAAACAAGAACGTTTTCTCGTACGCTGCTGGCGTTACAGCGACGACTCAAAACTCCACTCAACCGGCGGAGCATCTGGCAGTAATGCCTGGCAGGCGCGAACCTTTTCCAGAAGCTCTGTATGGGTAGTCGCCACCACGTTCACATGGGCTAGCTTGCGCCCTGCTCGCTCGGCTTTGTCGTAACGATGCAGGTGGGTATTGGCAAGCTTGAGCATGGCCACGTTATCGCCTTCCTGGCCGATCACATTGACCATGCAGGTGGGCGCAATGGCCATGGTGCTGCCCAGCGGCAATCCCTGAATCGCACGAAGGTGGTTCTCAAACTGGCTAGTGACCGCGCCATCCATTGTCCAGTGGCCGGAGTTATGCACTCGCGGCGCCATCTCGTTGGCCAGCAGGCTGCCATCGCGGGTCTGAAACAGCTCAAGCGCCAGCACGCCCACGTAATCCAGCTCGTCCAGCAAGGTGCGAATATACGTATCCGCGGTTTGCTGAACCTGAACGTCCAGATCCGGCAGCGGCGCCACCGAGTAGCGCAGAATGCCGCCCACGTGCTGGTTTTCCGCCATGGGGTAGAAAACCGCTTCGCCATCGCGGCCGCGCACGGCAATCATCGACACTTCACGGACAAAATCGACAAACGCTTCAACGATCAGCTGCGCATGGCCGATGCTCTGCCACGCCTCAGCCGCCTCTTCAGGGGCTTTTAACACCGCCTGGCCTTTACCGTCGTAACCTTCAGTGACGGATTTTGCTACCACCGGGCAGCCAAGCTCCCGGGCGGCCGCTTCAAGCTGCTCGGCACTTTCAACGACGCGATAAGCCGGTGTCGGAATATTTAAACGATCAAACAGGGCTTTCTCTTCAACCCGGTTTTGGCAAACCTCGATCGCCCGGCTGCTGGGATAAACCGGCTTATGTTTTTCGATCTCCTGCACAAGCGACACCGGCAGATGCTCGAATTCATAGGTGACCACGTCCACCTTGGCGAGAAACTCCGCCAAATGCTGATTATCTGGATCAACGATAACCTCGCCAATGCCAGCGCTGGGATTACCCGTGGTATCTAAAAAGGTAAACCGGTTGCCCAGCGGATAACCGGCGAGCGCCAGCATGCGGCCTAGCTGGCCTGCGCCTAGAACGCCAATGTTCATCGGGTGTCTCCTTATTCTGCATCCGGCGCAGGGCGCGGGTCCGGATTATCCAGCACCAGCTGGGTCTGCTCGGCGCGGAAGGCATCGACGGCATCACGTACCGCACTGTCCTGCAGGCCCACAATCTGAGCGGCCAGCAGGCCCGCATTGGTCGCGCCCGCTTTACCGATCGCCAGTGTACCCACCGCGATACCCCCCGGCATCTGGGCAATCGAAAGCAGTGAATCAAGCCCCTTCAAGGCTTTAGACTCAACCGGCACGCCCAACACCGGCAGCGGCGTTTGTGAGGCCACCATCCCCGGCAGGTGGGCAGCGCCCCCGGCACCGGCCACAATCACCTGCAGGCCACGCCCAGCGGCGCTTTTAGCATAGTCAAACAGCAGGTCGGGCGTGCGGTGGGCGGATACCACGCGCGTTTCATAGGCAACGCCTAAGCGCTCCAGCATCGTGACCGCATGCTCCATCACCGGCCAATCGGATTTGGACCCCATGATGACGCCCACTTTGGGTGCGCTATTCGACGACATGCCATTTCTCCCCGGCCAGTGGCCTTATAAAAAATGATAAAAGTGCCGCACGCCAGAAGCTGAAGCGCACGCTAAAATGAGGCGCATAGTTTACCAGAGCTGGGGCGCAAGCGGGTGTTCACAAATGTCGCTAAATTTTCATCAAATTAAATATTGAAAAGCATCTGCGTTGGCGGCATTGTGTATTCGTCATTTCAGACTTATGGAGTCACATGAGTACGGCATACTCGACTGCTCACGCAGAAACGCTGGATCCTCCGCGAAGCAGCCCTGACCTCGACGTCAGGGAATTAGAAAAACGCACGCGCCTAATGCGCATTATCACGCGTTTGATTGCAGTATCAGACCTAGGAAGTCGGGAGATTGCCCGCCAGGCAGGCCTTCCCGTACAGAAGATTAGCGATTTGCTCGCCGGCAGGCTTGAGCACCTGAACATTGACGAACTCAATGTTCTGCGCCGCACACTAGAACTGGAGGCGCCATAGCAGTAGCCCTCCCATCACCAAATCGACAAACGCCTCGCAAATGCGAGGCGTTTTTTTATGGCACCAATCAGCAGCTAGCCAGCTAGTCTTCGCGCTGCTCGAACGCTTCGGCGGCCTGAATCGCTTCTTTCTCAGAGGTATGTTCAGAAACCATCACCTCATTTTCCGGCTGGGATACATCCACGACTTGCCAGCCAGTAATGGTTTCTTTCAGATCAGAGACATCAAACACCGGGTCGATGCGGGCTTGTCGGGTAGACATTCTACTCTCCTTGGATTTACGACAATTGACGTATTACCAGCGTAGAAGACAAAACCGTCGAGGGAAAAGACGTTGGGCCGCTTTTGATTAATCGCAAAACCAGGCCTACCTATAACGTCGATATCAAAAGACCGCCCAACGCAATCACTATAACCACCGCCCAGGCAGGAAGTTTCCACACCGTCAGCAGCAAGAATCCTGTCAGTGCCAAGGCAAATTCATACGGCCCAATAATCGCGCTGGTCCATACCGGCTGATAGAGCGCCGCCCCCAGAATCCCGACCACCGCGGCATTGGCGCCGCGCATTAGCGCCTGAGCACTACCCCACTGGCGAAAGCGATTCCAAAATGGCAGTACGCCGACCAGCAGTAAAAAGCCCGGCACAAAAATTGCCAGCAGGGCCAATAGCGCCCCCGCCAGCCCATTAACCCCAGGCAGCAGCGCACCTAAATAAGCCGCAAAGGTAAATAGTGGCCCAGGAACGGCCTGCGCCGCCCCATAGCCGGTTAAAAACGCATCCGGCGTTACCCAGCCCGACTGCACCACTTCCGCTTCCAGTAGCGGCAGTACCACATGCCCACCGCCAAATACCAGCGCGCCCGAGCGGTAGAACGCATCGAGAATATCCAGCCATACGGCACTCCCCGCAAGCAGCGGCAGCACAATTAAAAACCCAGCAAATAATATCAGTGCGACAACGCCTGCTTGGCGCGAGATGGAGAAGTGGAGCTGTTCTGGTGTCGGCATCGACGCTTCACGGCAGAGTATTAAACCCGCTAATCCGCCTGCCACGATGGCACTGACCTGCCCCATCGGCCCGCTTAAGAAGCCCACGGTAAACACCGCCAGTAGCGCAATGCCTGTACGCGTTTTATCCGGGCACAGGTTGCGTGCCATGCCCCACACAGCGTGGGCCACAATCGCCACCGCAACGATCTTCAAACCGTGAATAAGGCCGCTGGCAACAGGGCCATCCAACACCGCTGCGCCCAACGCAAACAGCACCAGCACAATGGCCGAAGGCAGTGTAAAGGCAAGCCACGCCGCCGCCGCCCCCCAAGGCCCGGCGCGCATTAACCCCAGGGCGAAACCTACCTGGCTGCTAGCCGGTCCCGGCAAGAACTGACAGAGCGCGACCAGATCCGCATAGGCCGCTTCAGAAATCCATCGACGGCGCTCTACAAACTCGGTACGAAAGTAGCTCAGATGCGCCACCGGCCCACCAAAGGAGGTCAGGCCGAGCCATAGAAAAACGCTGAAGACTTCGCTGATACGTACTTGAGCTCCTGATTGCTTTGCCATGATACTTTTCTTGGTCCATAAAAAAGCGCAAGGATAAACCTTGCGCTTGACTGTTTAATGACAGGAATATAAATAATTCATATGCCAATCATACAACGGACGGTAAAAGCTACAATCAGGCAATAACCGATAAAGCGAAGTCACTCTCGCTCAAGCCAATCACATCCGCCACTTCATCCAGCGACTCAACAGCGGCGACCTGCTCGCGATCTTCAGTATCACTCCAATCAGCATCAAACCACAGTTCTGCCACGTTGTTATCACTGTTAAATACCACAACGTATGCTGAGACACTTTCATCCGAGAGCGTGTTAGCGATATCCGTTGAGGTAGCTTCTGTCTGTAAAACGATCACTCCCATATCGCTTGCCTCGATATCGGCCAGGCTATCACGTGTTACGTACCGTTCAGCACCAAGGGCCTCACCATCAGCCACTTCTTCTCCAAAGTTCAATAAGCCGGTGCTATCAAGTGCGATGATATCGCCCTCATCCACAGAGAAATCAGTTAGGGTAGTCACACCCCGCGACGAGCCGGAAAAGCCAATGACAAAGGTATCTGCGCCTTCACCACCCGTGAGCGTGTTATCCCCACCTAGCCCGTAGATCCAGTCATCACCCGCGCCACCATTGATCGTGTTATCCAGGCTGTTACCCGTGAGTTTATCGTCAAAATCAGTACCGATTACCTCTGCTATGAAATCAGCCTTATAATCCTCAAGACTCGTTGTGAGCACTTCGACCAGGTTGCTACTGTCAGAAGACAGCTCAATCACGGCACCAAATCCTAGTTGCTCGACAAGATCTTCGTAAATCGAAGTGGCATAAGACGTGACAGCAAAAATTGGATAAACACTGCTTGCCTCAAGCGCCTCTCTGACCTGCTCAATAGAGGGATAGTCCTCACCGGTGCCCATAGGGTCGCCATCAAGAATTCGATCGCCATTATTAGGCGGCAAATCGAGGTCAGACCAAAGTCCTTTTCCAGCGCCGTCACCGGCTACGTGATAGTCCGCATCGGTGAGCAGCACCAAAGTACGCAGCGCATCAGGACGATAACCTATGCCAGTGGCATCCATATCCACGCTGCCATCTTCTAGGTAAACCAGCGGATCCTCAGCACGAAGCGCAATTTGAAGCAGCGACGTCAACTGTGCCTCAGGGCCATCGGCACCAGATTTTATGATCATTTCCTCGTAAGCGCGGCGTAGGCCTTCTGGATCTAGCGATAATGGCGCATCAGTACGATACTCGTAATCACCTTCACTCCAAGCGCTAGGAGGAGCACCAAAAGGGCTTATCGGCTTATCAACGAAAGTTGCCACACCGAAGGTGCTGTTGGGCTGAATATTGCGCACTCCACTGATCAAGTCATCAATGAAACCTGTAGAGTTAATGGTATATAAGTCAGCGGAAAAAGAGCCTGAAAGATCTTGAGATAGCATGATATCGAGCGGCTGCAGGCCAGTAGCGCCTATACCGGTGCCCAGTAAAATAGTGGCGCCACCCTCTTCAGCACCACCATTTATTTTACCACCATCGATGAGGTCAACGACGGCAGGCCCTTCGGCTAAAGAAAGGTCTAATATGCTGTTGCGCCCACTATCGATGATAGTTTTCTCGCCAGAGCCAGAAATTCGGTAGGTATCCTTACCACCCAAGCCGACAAGCACATCATCTCCATCAAGGCCATCAATTATATCGTCACCAGCAGTGCCTCTCAGATAGTCATCACCATTGGTACCGAGAATTATGCCAGCTTCATCAATCTCTCGAGCCACGGAGTCAACACGGCGGGCTTCACTAGCATCAGTACCTTCGACCGTCAGGCTGTCCGTAAGGGTATAGCCTGCCATGCTGCCCAGATCAGATGTCGTGCTTAGCGTGCCATTACCGCTGATAATGCGCGCCCCGCCCATGGCATCCAGAGAATCAACTTCCAGGGTTACACCCTCCCCCAACTCAATCTCACCGAGATAGGCAAGTGTCACGCCTTCCCCCAAACTGAAAGTAGTGGGTTCATCGGCGCTTATGCGCAAGGTGCTACTGCCATCCCCGGTTAAAGAAATAAACTTTTCAAGTTGCTTGATACTAAATTCCACTGAGGAGCGAATTTCCACAGTGTTCACGCCCGTAATGTCGTAATTACTCAGGTCGGCTGTACCAATCACATAAAGCGTATCCGACCCGCCCCCGCCATCGATACGCCCTTTACCGCCATTATCATCTTCGTTGAACACTGTCCCGTTCAAATCGGTAATAGGGAAACCCAATGCTTTGGTGGTATCTGCACTTTCCACCTTTCCACCTGAAGACACATCACCGACCACTACAAAGGTATCATTACCTTCTCCACCCAACATGGTGTCGGTACCAGCGCCACCACGCAGAATAGCCCCCTCATCCCCGGCGCGGAGAACATCACTTCCCTCACCAGTTGATAAGAAACCATCACCTACAATGAACGTATCGCTAGTAATAATGCCGTTACCATCAGTTACCGATAGCGTCAGCTCGACTTTCTCACCATCTTCAAGTGAGCTACCTTCCTTTAGTTTGAGCATCGTGCCAACGTCAACATCGACATCAAGCTCAAAGCGCTCATCCCCTGATAGGCTAAAGTCGTAAACCACTTCAGCTGCGTCAGAAATCGCTTTCACAAGACCAATTTCTGCCCCAGGCTGACCAGCGTTGATAGCTGTACCATCAAACGTAATTTTGACGTCCTCTGGCTCCGGCTCTGGTTGCGGCTCTGGTTCTGGCTCTGGTTCTGGTTCTGGTTCTGGTTCTGGTTCTGGTTCTGGTTCTGGTTGCGGTTCTGGTTGCGGTTCTGGCTCTGGTTGCGGTTCTGGTTGCGGTTCTGGCTCTGGTTGCGGTTCTGGTTGCGGCTCTGGCTCTGGTTGCGGCTCTGGCTCTGGTTGCGGCTCTGGCTCTGGTTGCGGCTCTGGCTCATTGAGCAGAGCGATATTCTCTTCAAAAGCCTGCTTGTCTTCCGCGGCTGCAGACTGTGCCAGAGTAAAGGCTAGCGTAGAAAGCGTTAGTGAGCCGTTGTCCAGTTTTTCTGCCCAGTAAGTAGCACCTTCAGCATCAGGCTCACGATTGAACATATTGTCGTAGAGAGCTGTAATCTGCGCACGGCTATCCAGATCAGCATATTTCTCCATATATTCATCTGAATTACCAAAAGCCTCGACAATCAAGCCTAAATTTCCCTCGGCGGATTGCATTGCTTCAACCCAGTAGGCTTTTCCTTCTGCGTCTGGCGCGCGCCCGTAATAGCCCGCGTAGAGCATATCCATGAGATTACTGTAGGTTTGCGTGAGCGCGTCATTAACACGCTGTTCTAAAATACTTGCATCCTGGCCTGTGACAGCGTTAATGACGTAGCGCACGACATCAGCGAAAGTTTCGCCACTTTCAAGCCTCTCAGCCCAATAATTTTGCCCCTCAGGGTCTGCATCACGTCCGAGCAAATGTTGATACAACGCATTTATTTGATCATTGGCATCCAAGCCAGCATATAAATCCGCGAATTCAGGCGATTGCGTAAACGCTTGGCTAATTTCCTCAAAGCTATTGGTATTATGTTGACTCGCCCAATAGAGCAGCCCATCCCAATCAGCGGGACGGTTATAAATGGCTAAATAAAGTGCTTGAATAGTTGCATGGGTCGACATGATCATTCCCTTATTTTTTCATTTTGTCTTGATGCCATCATTAGCTAATAGGCTGTGGCTTAAAACTAAAGCCACAGCAAAATAGCTAAAAATAATTAACTTATTTGTATTATTTTGCAACCCAAAATGCAAAAACTTCTAATGACTATCTTCATAGATAGAAAGTCTTTCCTTAATAACGCTGTACTAAAAAATAACCTTTTACTCACTCTGATCAGTTACCGCACCGGTGCTAGCCGAGCTTACCAATCGCGCGTATTTGGCCAGCACACCGCGGGTATAGCGCGGCTCTGGGCGTTGCCAAGCGGCTTGGCGGCGCATTAACTCGTCGTCGGCCACGTGCATTTCGATGGTATCCGCCTCGGCATCGATGGTAATGCGGTCGCCATTTTCCACCAGCGCCAGCGGGCCGCCCTCAAACGCCTCGGGCGATACGTGACCAACCACAAAGCCGTGGCTGCCGCCGGAGAAGCGTCCATCGGTTATCAGTGCAACATCATTACCCAGGCCGCGGCCCATGATCGCGGAAGTAGGTGTGAGCATTTCACGCATGCCGGGGCCGCCTTTGGGGCCTTCGTAGCGGATGACCACAACATCGCCTGCTACGACGGTGCCGTCGTTAATCCGCGCCTGGGCTTCTTCTTCAGAACCAAATACCCGCGCCGTACCAGAGAAGCGCGTACCTTCCTTGCCAGTAATCTTCGCTACTGCACCTTCCGGCGCCAGGTTGCCGTACAGAATCCGCAGATGGCTTTCGGCTTTAATCGGCTTATCCAGCGGCGCGATGATCTGCTGGTCGTCAGGATAAGGCGCAACGTCCGCGAGGTTTTCCGCCAGCGTATTGCCAGTTACCGTTAAGCAGTCGCCATGTAACAGGCCAACGGCTAGCAGGTTTTTCATCAGCGGCTGAATGCCGCCCAGCGCCACAAGCTCACTCATCATGTAGTGGCCGCTGGGACGCAGATCCGCGACTACCGGCACTCGCTTGCCGATCTCGGTAAAGTCTTCAAGCGTCAGCTCAACGCCGATGGTCCGCGCCATACCGATAAGGTGCAGCACCGCATTGGTAGAGCCGCCCAGGGCAATCACCACGGTAATCGCATTCTCAAACGCCTTGCGGGTCATGATGTCCGAAGGCTTGATATCCCGCTCCAGCAGCTCAAGCACCGCCTCGCCTGCCGCTTTACAGTCGTCACGCTTTTCTTGGGAAATCGCGTTTTGCGCGGAGCTGCCCGGCAGGCTCATGCCCAAGGCCTCAATGGCCGACGCCATGGTGTTGGCGGTGTACATACCGCCACACGAACCTGGGCCAGGAATCGCGGTCTCTTCGATATTCTTGAGCTCGATCAGGTCTATATCGCCCCGCGAGTGAGCACCCATGGCCTCGAACACCGAGACGATATCGGTATGTCCTTTGCCCGGCATGATCGTGCCGCCATACACAAATACGCTGGGGCGATTCAAGCGCGCCAGCCCCATCACGCAGCCCGGCATATTCTTATCGCAGCCGCCAATCGCGACCAGACCATCAAAGCCTTCGCAGCCCGCCACGGTCTCGATAGAATCCGCGATCACCTCCCGCGAGACCAGCGAGTACTTCATGCCTTCGGTGCCGTTAGCAATGCCGTCAGAAATGGTGATGGTATTGAAAATAACCCCTTTACCGCCCGCGGCGTCGGCGCCATCGCGGGCCTGTTCGGCAAGCTCACCGATATGGCTGTTGCAGGGAGTCACCATGCTCCAGGTAGAGGCCACGCCTACCTGGGGCTTTTTGAAATCAGCATCGTTAAAGCCTACCGCGCGTAGCATGGCACGGCTGGCGGCTTTACCCACGCCATCCACAACTTGGGCGGAATGGCGTCGAGTATGGTTTGGTGTATCGGTCATTGGGGACTCTCTTGCGTTATTCACGGTTTAAGAAACACAGCTTGAGGGGTTATGCAGCATCTCGCAATACGTTTAACTTATGGCACCATAGTACTTGTCTTAAGTACTCGTCTTAAGTGCTGTGTCTTGAGCACTGTGCCTTATTGCTACTGCCGTGAAGGAAATACCGCTGCATGTCGTCACATTCGCTGCTTGCTAATACATCGTCTCTTACGCCGGGTTTTATGGTGGTGCATGCCAACCGCCTGGAAGACCTGCGCGGGCTGGCGGTGGAGTGGATGCGCCTTCACCCGTTAGGGCCGCTTGAGAACGAGACGATTCTGGTGCAGAGCAACGGCATTGGGCAGTGGTTGAAGCTGGCACTGGCGGAAGACCCGGCACAGGGCGGTGCGGGCATTGCGGCGGCGCTGAACGTTACCCTGCCTGCGCGCTTTTTATGGCAGGCCTACCGCACGGTGTTAACGCATATCACCGGCGACGCTCAGGCGGTGCCTGAAACCTCACCGTTTGATAAATCGCGCCTGGTTTGGCGCTTGCTGCGTTTACTGCCCAGCTTGGCTGAGAAGCCCGCCTTTGCCCCGTTGGCACGCTTTTTGGAAACCGACCGCGACCAGCGCAAGCACTATCAGTTGGCCGAGCGCCTGGCGGACTTATTCGACCAGTACCAGGTGTACCGCGCCGACTGGCTTGAGGCCTGGGCACGGGGCGAAGATGTACTCATTACCGCACGCGGCGAAGCGCGCCCGCTGGATGAACACCAGCGCTGGCAGCCGGAGCTATGGCGCGCCCTGCGCGATGACGTTGCCGCCACCCAGGGCGAGGCCGGGCTTAACAGCAGCCGCGCCCAGGTGCATAGCCGCTTCTTACAGGTCGCCGAACAGCTGGAAGGCCAGGCTTGCCCGCAGGGCTTGCCCAGGCGGCTGATTATTTTTGGTATTTCCTCACTGCCCCAGCAAACGCTGGAAGCTCTGGCCGCGCTTTCGCGCTGCTGCCAGATCGTGCTGTGCGTGCATAACCCCTGCCAGTTTTACTGGGCGGATATCATCGAACACAAAGATTTGCTGCGCGCCAGCCGCTACCGCCAACAGCGCAAAACGGGCATGCCCGAAGCGCTGGACGTACTCGGCGATGGCGATGTAGATAGCGCGCTGCACCTGCACGCCCAGCCGCTGTTGGCGGCGTGGGGCAAACAGGGGCGCGATTACCTGCGCCTGCTGGATGAGCACGATGATTCAGGCAACTACCAAACCCTGTTTGAGCAACAGGCGCTGCGTATTGATATGTTTGAACCGTTCAGCACGCCCGAGCACTCCTGCCTGCTCAGCCAGCTTCAGGATGATATCCGCGAGCTGCGCCCGGTAGCTGAAACTCAGACCATCTGGCCTGCGGTTGATGTAACCCAAGACGACTCGATTGTGTTTCATATCGCCCACGGCCCCCAGCGCGAAGTGGAGATTCTTCACGACCAGCTGTTAGCCGCGTTCAGTGCCGACCCCGAGCTGCGCCCGCGCGATATCATCGTTATGGTGCCGGACATTGACCGCTACGCGCCGCATATTGAAGCGGTATTTGGTCAGTACCGCTCAAGCTACCGCGCGGCTGGCCGCGACGACCCGCGCTATATTCCCTACACGCTTTCAGACCAGGCCAGCCGCCACCGCCTGCCGCTGATGATTGCCCTGGAAAAGTTGCTGCGCCTGCCGGAGCTGCGCCTGTCGGTAAGCGATCTGCTCGATCTACTGGATGTGCCCGCCCTGCGCGCCCGCTTTGGCATTGAAGAGAGTGATTTACCCACCCTGAACCGCTGGATTGAAGGTGCGGGTATCCGCTGGGGGCTAAACGCCCAGCAGCGCATGCAGCTTGATTTACCCCAAGGCTTGAGCCAGAACACTTGGGCGTTTGGCCTGCGCCGTTTGCTGTTGGGTTACACCGTGGGTGTGGCGGATGCGTGGCAGGGGATCGAGCCGTTTGATGACATCGGCGGGCTTGAAGCCTCGCTTGCCGGGCCGCTGGCAACGCTGCTTGAGAAGCTGGAAACCACCTGGGAAGTTTTCTGCAAGCCCACCACTGCCGCCAACTGGGTCATCCGGCTGCGCGAACTGCTGGAAACCTTCTTTCTTACCGACGACGCCGAAGAAAGCGTAATGCTGACCAAGCTGGAAGGCGCGCTTCAGCAGCTTTTTGACAGCACCGAAGAGGCCAAATTGAATGACGATTTGCCGCTTTCCATGGTGCGTGAACACTGGCTCTCGCAAATTGATGAGCACAGCCTTTCTCAGCGCTTTTTAGCCGGGGCAGTCAACTTCGCCACGTTAATGCCGATGCGCGCCATTCCCTTCAAGCGGGTGTGCCTGCTGGGCATGAATGACGGCGAATACCCGCGCTCCCAACCGCCGCTGGATTTTGACCTGATGGGCAGCGACTACCGCCCCGGCGACCGCTCGCGCCGGGAAGATGACCGCTACCTGTTTCTGGAGGCGCTGCTGTCAGCACGCCAGCAGCTCTATATCAGTTGGGTGGGCCGCAGCCAAATTGATAACAACCCCATGCCGCCTTCCGTGCTGGTCGGCCAACTACGCGATCACCTGGCGGCAGGCTGGGTAAGCCAATGCCAGGCTGACGAGCCACTGATTGAAGCGCTGACCACCGAGCATCCACTGCAACCGTTTAGCCATCGCTATTTTACCCAGCCCGGTAGTTCAGCCTCCCAGGCCCGGCTCTTTACCTATGTACACGAATGGCGCGATGCCCACGAACAGCACGCGCTGCTCGCCTCACAAAAGAGCAGCGATAAACAGCAAAGCGCCCTGCTCGAATTTAACCAGGAAGTGCCACTGACGCTTGCCCAGCTAGGCAGCTTTCTGCGCGAACCGGCCAAGGCGTTCTTCAACACCCGCCTGGGCGTGTATTTTGAGCAGGAAGTGCTGACCCAGCTGGACGTGGAACCGTTTGTCCTTAACGGCCTGCAACACTGGCAGTTGCAGGACCAACTGATTGCCGCCCAGCGTCACGCAGTCGATAACGGCGAGCCGCGTGAAGAAGCCATGTTTGCCGCGCTTGAGCGCATCAAGGGCCAAGGCGTGCTAGCGGTAGGCGCTTTTGGCGAGCGCATGAGCGAATCGCTGGCCGAGCCCATGCAAGCGCTGTTTGATGCCTATCGGGAAGCACTTGAAGAGTGGCCCATTGCAGTGGAAGCCCCCCAAGCGGTCGCATTTAACGCCCACGAACTTTCGATTAACGACTGGATTAACGAACTACGCACGGATGAGAACGGCAAGCGCTGCCGCCTGCTGCTGGTGAGTAACAGCTTGATTAGCAATGCGCGTGGCCGTGGGCAGTACCGTTGGCAGCATCTGCTGCGCCCTTGGGTGGCCCACCTGGCTGCCAATGCGGTGTCGCCGATGACCACCCAGCTGCTTTCCAAGGCGGGCCATGCGCGCTTTGAACCGCTAGCAGCGGATACCGCCCAAGGCCATCTAGCGACTATTGTGCAGTGTTGGAAAGCGGGAATGACCCTGCCGCTGCCGTTGGCCCCGCAGGCAGCGTTTGCCTGGCTGAGTAAAGCCGGAACGGTGGACAGCACGGCCGACAGCGACGCCTTTAGCGCAGCAGCAAGCACCTATGAAGGCGGGCGCTTTCAGACCGGCGAAGTCGCGCAAAGCGCCTACCTCGCCCGCCAATGGCCCCACTTTGAAGCGCTATTTAGCGAGGGTCAGGAAGCGGCTAACCCCGCCCTCCGCTTCGCCGCCCTGGCAGATGCCCTTTATCTGCCGCTCTACCGTGCGGTGAAAGAGTAGCACTGCTCGGTAAAGTAGGCGCGCTTCGCTTAATGCGGGTGGTTAACCAGGAGTATTCGATTGGCCAGCGAGATCATTTCAGGGTCGCCAGTGTTCTTTTCGGCCACATCAGAAAGCTTGATGACCGGCAGCCAACCCTGGCCTTCAGGACGCGCCTCGACCATCTTGATCACCATGTTCATGGGCTCCTCGCCCACATCGTTGGTGAAGTTGGTGCCAATACCAAATGCCATGCCGATACGGTCTTTGCAGAAGGCATGAATGCGCTCGATTTTTTCAGGGGTAAGTGCATCGGAAAAGATGATCGTCTTGCTCAGCGGGTCAATGCCCAGGCGCTCATAGTGCGCGATGGTTTGCGAGGCAAAGTCGATAGGGTCGCCGCTATCGTGGCGCACGCCATCAAACAGCTTGGCAAACTTCTTATCGAAGCTGTCGAAAAAGGCTTTTGATGTAAACGTATCGGTTAACGCAATGCCCAGGTCGCCCCGGTACACATCCACCCAATGCTCAAGGGCCAGGCTGTTGGCCATTTTGAAACCAAACCGGGCACCGTGGAACATGAACCACTCATGCGCGTGCGTACCAATCGGCTTCACATCGTGGCGCATCGCCAGCAGCACATTACTGGTACCGGTAAACGACTCGCCGCCGTGATGGCGAAGCGCGCCCACCACGCGGTCGTGAACATTAAATGAGAAACGCCGACGCGTACCAAATTCAGCGATTTTGAGCCCCATGCGTTGGTAAAGCTCGATTTTTTCCTGGGCGCTCTGCTCAATCATCGCATCTGCTTCCGGGGTAATCGTAATACCACGCAGTTGATACCAAAGCTCGCTGATCAGCGCCATCAACGGCACTTCCCAAAGAATGGTGCGATACCACGGGCCTTCAATTACCACGGAAAGGTCCGCCCCCTGCTGCTCGATAATGACCTCGCTGGGGTCATAACGAAACCCGGCCAGAAAATCGAGATAGGTAGGGTCCAGATAAGGGCAGGTCGTTTCGAGATAGCACTTCTCTTCGTCGTTTAAGCGAAGCGCCGCCATATTATCGACTTCGCGGCGTAACGCAGCGCCAAACCCTTCCGGAAAGGCATGCTCGCCACGATTGATAAAAGCGTAACGCGCATGGGCATACGGAAAGCGTTTAATCACGGCATTCTGCATCGTGATTTTGTAAAAGTCGTTATCCAGAAGCGAGGTCAGCATGGAGTCTCATCGTCAGCGTGAACAGAAGCCGCGGTAGCGTAAACAAGATCGCCCCAAGAGTGGCTAGCCGACAAGATTAGCAGGTGACGGCGCCGGCTCCCAGCCCAACCCGCTCGCTTGTGCCTTTTGCTCGCTGCTTTTTGCTCCCTAACGGGCATCGCGATATAGTTCTCCAGCCGCCTCTATTTGCCCCACTCGGGGCGTGTTGTTTTTGTGCCTGCTAGCGCCTGCTCCTGGAGACCAGTGATGAGCCACCCCGCCCCACTCAACCCCTTGAGCTTGCCCTTGCACGGCAGCCGCCTGATCGAGGCCAGCGCCGGTACCGGTAAAACCTTCACCATCGCGCTTTTATACGTGCGCCTGGTATTAGGCGGGCGTAGCAAAGAGGACGACGACGCCTTTATCCGCCCGCTCACGCCGCCCGAAATTCTGGTGGTCACGTTTACCAACGCCGCGACCCAGGAGCTGCGCGAGCGGATTCGTAACCGGCTGGTGGAAGCCGCTGAGGTTTTTCGCAGTGATGAAAACGTAGGCGACAAACTGCTGCTTGAGCTGCGCAGTGAGTACCCACCCTCGGCTTGGCCCGCCTGCGCACGGCGCCTGGCACTGGCTGCCGAGTGGATGGACGAAGCCGCCGTTTCCACCATTCACAGCTGGTGCTACCGCATGCTGCGCGAGCACGCTTTCGATAGCGGCAGCCTGTTTTCACTAAACCTGGAGAACGACCAGCGCGAGCTGGAGCAGGACGTTGTTCGCGACTACTGGCGCACTTTCTACTACTCGTTGGATGGGGACGCGCTGGGCAGCATTGTGAGCTACTGGCAGTCCCCCGACGACCTGCACGCCAGCTTGCAGCGCCTGCTACCCGAATGCGATGCCCTTGGCGAGCAACGCCCGGAGCCGGAGCAAACGCTTACTACCTGCCAGGCCGCCCGCGCCGCCAAGCTCAGCGAGTTAAAAGCCCCCTGGGCTGCCTGGCTGGATGGGCTGGTGCCTGCGCTGGAAGAGGCCGCCAAGCAGAAGGCCTTCAAAGGGCAAAGTTTTAACGCCAAAAGCCGCGCCAACTGGCTGGGGGCGCTGCGCGAATGGTGCACAGGCGACGCTGCCCGCCCCCAGCTTACCGATGCCGCCTGGCGGCGCATGACGCCTGAGGGCATGGCCGATATCTGGAAAGTGGGCACGCCGCCCTGCCCAGCGGTGTGGGAAGCGCTCGCCCACTTGCCCGGCGAGCTTAATGCCCTGCCCGAGCCGCGCAACGACCTGTTAATTCACGCCGTGCAGTGGTGCCGCCAGCGCCTGGAGCGCGAGCAGGAGCGCCGCGCTGAAATGGGTCCCAACGACCTGCTCACACACCTCGACCGCGCCCTGCAAGGCCCCAATAAAGAAGCGCTGGCTGCCCAAATAAAGCGCCAGTTCCCGGTCGCACTGATTGACGAATTTCAGGACACCGACCCAATCCAGTACCGCATTTTTAACGCGGTATATAACGTTGCTACACCGCGCCGCGACAGTGCCGTGATGCTGATTGGCGACCCCAAGCAGGCCATTTACGCCTTCCGTGGCGCGGATATTTTCACCTACCTGAAAGCCCGCCACCACACCGATGGCCGCCACGTTACGCTGGGCACTAACTTTCGCTCAAGTGCGGCGATGGTTAACGCGGTTAACCACTGCTTTAACTACGCCGACAAGCACGAAGCGGGCGCGTTTTTATTTCGTGAACAAGGCGGCGAGAACCCCCTGCCGTTTTTGCCGGTAGATGCCAAAGGCCGCGCCGACCAATTGGTGTTGAACGGCGCGCCGCTGCCCGCCATGACGCTGTGGCAAATGGCGGCTGACGAGCCGCTTTCCAAAACCGCCTACCAGCTTGAAATGGCCGAAGGCTGCGCTTCCCACATGACCGCCCTGCTCGAAGCGGGCCGCAAGCGGCAAGCGGGTTTTAAAACCGAGGGCGAACTTACGCCATTAAAACCTTCCGATATGGCGGTGCTGGTGAACGGCCTGCAGGAAGCTCGCGCTATTCGTTTGGCGCTTGCCAGCCGTGGGGTTAAAAGCGTTTATCTGTCGGATCACGACAAAGTATTCAGCTCATCTATCGCCCAGCAGGTGGAAACCTGCCTACGCGCCTGTGCGGAATCCCAGGCCAATTCACGCCAGGCGGAAGCCAAGCTGCGCGCAGCGCTGGCCACGCCGCTGCTAGGCGTGAGCCTTAGCGAGCTTGATCACCTTAACGAGAGCGAGCTTGCCTGGGAGGCCCGGGTAGAGCAGTTCAGCCGTTACCACCGCCTGTGGCAGCGCCAGGGCGTGCTGCCGCTGGTGCGCAAGCTAATGGTGGACTTCGATATTCCTGCCCGGCTGCTTGCGTTGACCGACGGTGAGCGCTTGCTAACCGATTTGCTTCACCTGGGCGAACTGCTTCAGCAAGCAAGCCAGGAACTGGATGGCGAACACGCGCTGATACGCTTTCTGGCGGAAGCGATTGCCGACCCGGAAAGCCACGGCGACAGCCACAAGCTGCGCCTGGAAAGCGATGCAGACCTGGTCAAGGTCGTGACCATCCATAAATCCAAGGGGCTTGAGTACCCGCTGGTATTTTTACCCTTTATTGCCAACCATCGCCCCACTAAAAAAGGCGATGTGCCGCTGCGCTGGCACGATGGCGAAGGCAATTTACAGCTAAGCCTAAGCGCCGATGCAGAAACGCTCGCCACCGCCGACCGCGAACGATTAGGCGAAGACTTACGCAAGCTTTACGTGGCACTTACCCGCGCCCGCCACGCCACCTGGTTGGGGCTTGCGCCGTTAAAGGAGGGCGAAGGCAGCGCCCTGGGTTACCTGCTTAACGGCGGTAACTACATTGCGCCCAACGAGTTCAGCGAAGCGCTTGCCGCGCTGGTCCATAAAAGCGACATCGCCCTGGAGCCTGCGCCAACACCTACCGCGCTGTGCTTTACGCCCGCCCAGCAGCAAGATGCTTTAGGGCAAGCCCGCACGCCCACACGCCCGGCCCGCGAGCAGTGGTGGATCGCCAGCTACTCGGCGCTGCGCACCACGGGCGGCATCTCAGGGCTGCTATCCACCGCTGCGCCCACGCCGGAACCCACCACGCCCCAGGAAGCCACCACGTTTGAAGTGCTGGATGAACCGCAAGACCTGCTGCAAGGTTCTCCATTAACCGGGCAGCCCACGGCGAGTGTAACCACTCACTCTCCTTTGCCAACTGACAGCGACCAGCCGAGTACAAACGCAAGCCACCTGCACCGTTTCCCTCGCGGCCCCGGCCCTGGCACCTTTCTACACGGCTTGTTGGAATGGGCAGGCCAACTGGGCTTTGCCAAGGCGCTTGAAGACGCCGCCGCCCGTGAAGACACTCTGCGCCGCCGCCTGCAACTGCGCGGTTGGCAAGCGTGGTATGAACCGCTGACAGGCTGGTTTGAGGATTTGCTCGGCACCCAGCTGCCGCTTCCCGGCCAGCAAAGTGCCGTGGCGCTTCAACAGCTAAGCGGTTATCAGGTTGAACTAGAGTTCTGGTTTGCTGCCCATCAGGTAGATACGCAAGCGCTGGATGCGCTGGTTAGCCAGCACTTACTTCCCGGCCTTGCCCGGCCCGCACTGGATGCCGACACCCTCAACGGTATGCTCAAAGGCTTTATTGATTTGGCGTTTGAATTTGATGGGCGTTTTTACGTACTGGACTGGAAATCCAACTACCTGGGTGCGGATGACAGCGCTTATAGTGCCGAGGCACTGAGTGCCGCGCTGCTGGAAAAACGCTACGACCTACAGGCCGCGCTGTACCTGCTGGCGCTGCACCGGCTGTTAAAAGCCCGCCTGCCCGACTACGACCCGCACGTCCATTTGGGCGGCTCATTGACCGTATTTTTGCGCGGCAGCCGTACGCCTGGACGCGGCGTACACCCCGAACCCGCCCCGGTGGCGCTAATTGAAGCGTTGGATGCATTATTTGCAGGCACGGCCAACGGCGCTGGCCTTAAGGAAACGGCATGAAAGATTCACACACCCTGGACCTGTTCGGCGAAAACGAGCCTGCGCCTGCCACACCGCGTAACAGCACAGTAGCACCTGACCACCAACGGCACCCTGCGCTGAACGATACGGGCACTTTAATGGCGCTTTGCGAGCGCTGGGTCGCCAGAGGTTGGCTGCGCGACCTGGACCGCGCGCTGGTCAGCTTCTTCGCCCGCGAGGGAGGCCAGGTGCCGCCGCTGCTTCTGCTGGCCACTGCGCTTGCCAGCCACCAGCTGGGCCGAGGCCATGTGTGCCTGGACTTAAACGCCACGCTGAACGCACCAGACTTCGCCCTTTCGCTACCACCCGAAGGTGATGACCTAAGCGACCCGCCGCCGCTACCCAGCGAGGTATTAGCCACGCTAACGCTTGCCGAGTGGCAGGCCGCGCTTGAGCACCCAACGCTGATCAGCAACGGCCACGGCAACACACCGCTGGTGCGCGCTGACACCCCGCACACCACCCGGCTTTACCTGCGCCGCTACTGGCAGTACGAACAAACTCTGCACCAGGAAATCGCCGCTCGGCTGGCACTAGAAGACGATGCTGCACTAAGCAGCTCTTGTGGGAGCCCAGTTCACTGGTGGTCCGACACATCGGCGAAGGGTGACGCTAGTCACCCCTTACTCCAACAAGCCCTGAACACCCTGTTCCCCGACAACGGCACCCTAGACTGGCAAAAGGTCGCCTGCGCGCTGGCGGCGCGCAGCCACTTTGCGATTATTACCGGCGGCCCCGGCACCGGCAAAACCACCACCGTTGTGCGCCTGCTCGCCCTGCTGCAAACCCTGCAACTGGCCCACTCGCCAACGCAAGCGCTGCGCATTCGCTTAGCCGCCCCCACCGGCAAAGCCGCCGCCCGCCTGAATGAATCCATCGCCGGGCAGGTAAGCCAGTTGCCTACGCAGTCGCTGGCCACTCTGTTGAAACAAAATTCATTGCAGGAGCCCGATTCATTGTGGGAGCCCAATTCATTGGGCGAAGATTCAAGCACTGAACAGCTACAAGCCTCCATCCCCACAGAAGTCACCACCCTGCACCGGCTACTAGGCGCCAGGCCCGACACCCGCCACTTCCGCCACAACCCCAACAATCCGTTGGCGTTGGACGTACTGGTGATCGACGAAGCCTCCATGGTGGATATCGAAATGATGACTGCCGTGTTAAGCGCCCTGCCCGCCCACGCCAAGCTGGTGCTGCTGGGCGATAAAGACCAGCTCGCTTCTGTGGAAGCCGGTGCCGTACTCGGTGATTTATGCCGCCGTGCCGAGGCCGCCCACTACACGCCAGAAACCGCCAAATGGCTTGCCACTCTCACCAGTCACCCGCTGCCCGAAGCGCTAACCTGCCCCAACGGCCAAGCGCTTGACCAGGCAATTACCATGCTGCGAGTAAGCCACCGTTTTGACGCCGCCAGCGGCATTGGTCAGTTGGCCGAGGCGATTAACCAACCGTTAAGCGCCACGCTTAACGAGCGCAATAAACAGAACGCCGTACACAGCGCCCTGCGCGCTGGCTATGCCGACCTACATCATTTGGTGCTGGGTGGTGAAGACGACAACGCCCTGGAGCGTTTAGTCGTCACCGGCTCCCCGGAGCGCTTCCCCAATGCAGGTAAAGGCCGTATGGATAAGAGAAGTAACCAAGAGCTGGCCCCGCCCACCGGCTACCTGCATTACCTGACGACGTTAAAAAAACAGCGCCCAGATGCAACGCTAACGTTTGAAGATAACCGCGCCACCTATAACGCCTGGGCCAGCGATGTACTAAAAGCCTATGGCCACTTCCAACTGCTCTGCGCATTGCGCAAAGGGCCGTGGGGCGTAGAAGGCTTAAACTTGCGCATCGCCAAGGTACTGCGCCGCGAGAAATTACTGAGCGCAAGCGATATCGAGTTGGAAAAAGGCTGGTATGAAGGCCGCCCGGTGCTGGTCACGCAAAACGACTACAGCATGGGGCTAATGAACGGTGATATCGGCATTACACTGACGGTGCCCGACCCGCGCACGTCGGGGCGGTTATTACATCGAGTCGCCTTTCCAACCAGCGACCCGGAGAACTCCATCCGCTGGGTACTGCCTTCCCGCTTACATTCAGTGGAAACCGTGTTCGCGATGACGGTGCACAAATCCCAGGGCTCGGAGTTCTTGCACACGGCGCTGTTGCTACCCCAAACGCCCAACCCTATTCTAACGCGGGAACTGGTGTATACAGGCATTACCCGTGCTCGCGAATGGCTTACCTTGGTGGAAGCCAAACGGGGGATTTTGAATGATGCGGTGGTTAGGGAGGTTATGCGGGTTAGTGGGATGGGGGATTAATTAAATTTTACATCACCGGTTCTAGCATTGTCAGCTAACGGTCAAGAAGGGACGTTTAGCAGACACTTACATAACAATATCAACCACTAGCTACAGCAGGAAGTAAGAAAGTGGCCGAACCCACCCGTAAATTACCTGAATTTCGTAGTGTATCTACGCGAAACCCACCCCTCAATACGTTCATCTTCAATGTCCACTTCTACGAGAAGCCATGCCCGCTCCGAAGAATCCAGCACTACTATAAGTTTTCCCAACGGTAGGTTAGCCATGACTTCAGCTTTCATACTTGGCCCTGATCTGAGCCGCAGAGAGCCACCTGTCACTACGCGGCACCCAGCGAATATCTCCTTCTCTAATTCACTGCTACACCGCGCCAGCTTCTTTGCTTCGCGGGGTGTAGTAACACTTTCGCTGAGAATTGTTCTTTCACTGAATCGTTCCAACGCCATGGTTGCCGCGATGTTCATCAGGAACGGCAAAACGATCCAATAAAAAAGCCAAACTAAAGTGCGGCGACCGCTTTCGGAGAGAGAGAAAAAATCAAGTCTGCCTTGGCCTAAGCGCTTCAGTTCATCCTCTACGGCTGCAAGTTCCTGTGATGCTTCCTCATGATCAAGTTGTTGTCGATTACCGGCATGTTGAGCAATAGCAACAGCTTGACTTATGAGTGCAGGATCGAAGGGCATTCCCGTAAGACGGGGTAATGCACCCATCAAAGAAGAAGATTCCAACCCAAGCAACCCTTGCATAACAGAAAAGTCTTGGAGATCGCGCGCTATCTGAAACGCGGTTGAACCTTGAAACTCTCGAGCCATACGTATCAACGGAGACTCTTGAAGCTCGCACGCCACCTGAGCCGCTGTCGACCCTTGAAACTCCCGAGCAATACTCATCACCGAAGATCCATGAAGCTCACGCGCCACCTGAGCCGCAGTCGACCCTTGAAACTCTCGAGCAATACTCATCACCGAAGATTCGTGAAGCTCACGGGCCACCTGAGCCGCTGTCGACCCTTGAAACTCCCGAGCAATACTCATCACCGAAGATTCATGAAGCTCACGCGCCACCTGAGCCGCAGTCGACCCTTGAAACTCCCGAGCAATACTCATCACCGAAGATTCATGAAGCTCACGTGCCATCTGAGCCACAGTCGACTCTTGAAACTCCCGAGCCATGCGAGTGGCCGGACTGCGCAAAGTGTAATCAGGAAAATTTAGGTAATAAAGCTGATCTTTTAGATCAAAATGCTTGCTAATGACACTAACCTCTTTGTTAATTTCCACTTAATTATTTACACTGCGATGGCGGATATTGCCTAAACAAATAAGTGCTCGACAGTAACCATGCATGCCTGAAAAAAATGAATGTCCGAAGACGCTGCCTTTTCTGTTAAGGCCTCTTGTGGATGTAAGCTAGCGCAGCCATTCAATTAGCATAGATTAACGTCCCCAATAGGCCACCAGTATCTGCTCCCACCAGACAAGGGCGTTTCAAGTAAACTTATGGCAACGGTTGAAAGTTTACGGAATCGCTACAACTTCCCCTTCATTGAACCAGCCGCTGTCCTTAATACTTACTAAAGCTGCTGCGGGATCGGACGACCAAAGCACAAGGGCAAGTGACTCCTCAGCACGGCTGCAAGTAACGTACAATAAGCGCAGTGTTCTATCGATGGTCGTTTCCTTGCCGTTTTCTAGGTTCTCTGTGTCCGTCTTGCTCAGCTTAGTACCGCCAAAAATCTTGTCATAGGAAATCTGATTGCCTCCAGCTAATTTATCGTCCATCACGACCATGACATGAAGGAATTCAGAGCCCTTAACGACTTGGTGGGTTGCCAGTGCTGAATGTCCAGAAAGATAGGAGCGATACTTTTGCAGCTGATTCCAGGGAGAAGCGAACAGTGCGCACCAGCCACGACGCATCCGGTCCTTCTTGGACTCATCTTCACCCCTACCGGGGGCTGGTGGTGAAGGTGATTTATCCATAAAAGCAGATAAAAGACGATCATCAACCCCGAACAGTCTTGCTGTTAAGACAGGTTCAAGCACATCCCCCACAGTCGAAATCGAGTTTTTACAGGCAGCTACAAAACACTCAATAGCTTGAAGCATTTCGTTGGCACGGCATTCTCGCGCAGTCATATCTACTGGCATATCATCGAGAAGACCGTAGCGCCGAAAAACTTCTGTGGCCTTAAACTCATCTACATTACCATCGGCACTAATACATGCTTCTAACTGAGCAAGTTCGTTCAATAAAACTTGTACTGCTGCAGGACCTCTGTTGTCACCGCTACCCGTGGGTGCGGCAGCATTCGGATCAAGCAAGATCATTGCACCAAATGCATCGAGGAACGAGCCTCGCGTTGCAACCAGTTTGTGTTCCAAAGCGAGTAGTTGATACTCCCCCTTGCCCCAGGCAGCTGCATCGCTTGCCTTTCGCATTTGGTCTGAGCACCAGCGTTCGCCATGAACTTTCTCTTCTGAAGTAAGCTTAGTGTCACCGACGTAAAGACGAACAACCCCACCAGTCTTCTCGGTTCTGGAGCACTGCTCCACGCCTTTCGCAGGTTGGGTTCGACCCTCAAGCTTCGCTTCCCAGATTCTGTTAATGAGAGTGACGATTCGACGCTGGCTACGGTGGTTCATCTGCAGCTCGGGCGTCGCCCAGCCCGGAGGAACCAAACTCGGAAGGTCGGAATGCCCGTCAGTATAGATACGCTGCCGATGATCGCCCAGCAGCCCGAGAGTCAGATTAGTACTCCTTAACTCCGCAAGATTCATCAAGGCATCCAGCATACCCTTCATCGTGTCTTGTGACTCATCAATGAGTATAACTGGATGACGATCTTTGAGGATGGTCTGGAGCGTAGGCACATTCTTAAGGAGCCATGCTGTTACATCGAGGACGTGCTTGTGAGCAAGTGCACCGGGGCCATACGTCTCGCGATCCGGATGGTAGATAAACACATTCGTCTCTCTGAACCCTTCTATACCTTTTTTGATTTCATCCAGATCCCGCTGCTTTGCCGCGGTTATTCCTCTTGGTTTCGCTAGAGCTTCCGCCATCTTCTTTTCAAGCCTAGCTTCCTCGAGAGCGATAAGCGCTGTACGGATGTCATCGTTGAATCCGCTGATGAGCTCCCAGCAAAAAGCGTGGATAGTAGAAACAACTACTAAGTCGTTGTTGCCTAGACGCCCTTTAATTACTGAGACAGCATTCTTGGTATATGTGATCACGCGTATCGAGCGCCCATACATCCTCAAGCTCCGCGCAAACCGATTGCCATTCTCATGCTCCAAAACGCCTGTCATCCGACGCAGCACCTCTACTAGCGTACGCGTTTTCCCAGAACCTGCACCGGCAAATAAGAAGTAACTGCGAGGAGTTTCCTCTGTGAGATACCCACAGATTTCTTCGACAACCCCAGCATCTCGGTTGTTGTCAGCAACAGCAGATACCACACTCATATCATCGACTCCTGGATTGGCTCAAG